>JBARRE010000292.1:0-3224 GCA_049644065.1 Sedimentisphaerales bacterium
TATTTATTTTGCCAGGCAAGTCATTTCTTGAAACGTTCCTCCATGAACGGAGAAGTTGGTGAGTTGGCACAAAATGCTTTTTCTGCTGGTTAAAACGCCATAAATTGGGCCAATGAAAGCACATACCTAAGTCCCTGTCGCGCATGAGCAGGCTTTTCTCAGGAAACATCCGGAGAAAGCACGGCCATGCTGCTACAAAAGGAAAACCTCTACGTTGTTAAAGGCAGTGCCGGTATGAATGAAACGTATGAAATATGATGGCACGGACAAATATAATAAGTTTTGGCCTGCCTCTATATATTTGTATACGATTATAACTGCAATGATGTTCTTTTGCAAGGTTTTTTTTATTTTTTTTATAGACGTGAGGGTGGGAAACGCGTCACACCGGATCGCTGCATGAAAGTCCGGCGTGTATCAAATCAATTTGGGCCGGAATTGAGGTTATTTCGGTCTCTTGGTCTTTATCCAGCTTTTGAGTTTGGCGAGTGAAAGTGTATTCAGCACATCGGATTTCGTCGCCCAGCCTCGCCCGGCGGTAGCGACGCCGTAACCCATCAAACCAAGGCCGTGCGTGCTGTGAGCGTCGGTTCCGATGGCCAGCTTGACGCCCGCTTCGATAGCCATCCGGCAATGAATATCCTTCAGGTCCAGCCGCCACGGATTTGCATTGACCTCCAGCGCGGTGTGCGTCTGAGCGGCGTGGTTTATGACAGCGGCAATATCGAGGTCCATCGCCTCACGCTGGCCGATGAGCCTGCCCGTCGGGTGGCCGATGCAGTTGACGTACGGATTGTCCATCGCTTTGAGCGTGCGCATCGTCACCTTCTGACGCGGGCTTGCCAGACCCGAATGGACCGAAGCGATTACATAATCCAGCTCGGCGAGTAATTCGTTTTCGAAGTCCATCGATCCATTGGCAAGAATGTCAACTTCGCCTCCTGCCAGAATAGTGATGCCTTTAATCTTATCGTTGATTTTGCGGATTTCCTGGATTTCCTGTGCCAGCCTCTTGGCCGACAGGCCATTGGCGATTGCCGAGGACCGTGAGTGGTCCGTGATGCAGATGTATTTATAGCCCCAGGCTTTTGCGGCTTCGGCCAACTCTGATATGTCGCAGTTGCCGTCGGATGCGTTTGTGTGCATGTGCAAGTCACCGACGATATCTTCGGCATCAATCAGCTCGGGCAGGCAGTGGTTTTTCGCCGCTTCGACCTCGCCGCGGTCTTCGCGAAGCAGCGGCTGGACATAATCGAGGCCGAGCTTCTCGTAGATTTCCTCTTCCACCGAACCGGCAATGATTTTATCGCCTTCGAACAGGCCGTATTCGTTCAGCTTCAGCTTTTTCTTTACGGCGATTTCCCGCAATCGAACGTTGTGCTCTTTCGAGCCGGTGAAATATTGCGATGCGGCTCCGAAACTCTCCTGTGGCACAACACGGACATCGACTTGCACAGCAGCGGACGGTGCCTGGATAATGGCAGAGCCTTTTGTCGGCCCGGCGGCGAGCACCTCCTGGACGAAATCGGCACTCGTGAATGCCTGTATGATTTGCCCCCCTTCCTGGCCGGAACTTTTGCCCTTCTTCATGGCAACGAGTATGTCAACGTCGCCGATAGTTTCGGCGCAGCGACGCAGCGAGCCGGCGGTTTGGGTTTTCAGTGTACCTGCGACGTCCCGCAGAAATCGCAGAACCATATGCGAAGCCTCCAGTGCCAGGTCGAGGCGAATCCGGCCGGTGGACTTTTCTAAAAATGCGATGCCCTTTGCGATTGCCACCGCCTTTTTTTCGCCGAAGCCCGCCAGCCCGGCCAGTGTGCCGTTTTCGATTACAGCTTTCAGCTCAGTGATACTCGTTACCTTCAATTGTTCGTAAACCGCTTTGACGCCTTTCGGTCCCACGCCGGGGATGTTGAGTAATTCCAGCAGTTCCGGCGGAATCTTTCTGAGCAGTTCCTGGTGGGCGGTTATCGTGCCGGTCTTGATAAATTCTTCGATCTTTGCGAGGCTTGATTTTCCGATACCGGGGACCTTCGCTAACTGCCCGCCGGCCAGCAGGATTTCGACGTCGGTGGGCATGTCCCCAATGACCCGTGCGACCTTGCGGTTGCTGTTAATGCGGAAGCGATCCTCGCCGAGAATCTCCATAATGTCGGCCATCTGATCGAAAAGAGCGCTTAGTATGGCATTTTCCATGAACTCAATTATATCCGGGGCCGGGCAAAATTAAAGCGATAAATCACGCTGGCGGTGCGGCGGGCGGTCTGAACTTCAACGGCGAAAATGATTGATGAGCCACAGAATAACCGTCAGAATAATCGAAATCAGCACGCAGCTTGCAATTGGGATATAAATGCGCCAGTTCTTCGAGCCGAATTCCAGATCGCCCGGCAGTTTGAACAATCCGACCCGGCCCAATAACATCACAATCACTCCCAATATGGCGATGAAAATTCCCGCCCCAATTAGCCATTTACCCATTTGCTGAGGACTAAAATCCATACTTCCCCATACAATCACGATTGCTTGAGTAGCTGGTCGTATTCAGCGTGGGATCCGATCCAAAACCAGATGATTGCATCCTGGTCCTTAACACCCAGGGCGCGCCAGCCGATACCAACGCGGACTGAATATACTTTGTGTTTCTTGCCGACTTTTTTGAATTGGAGGCCAGGATAATTTGGATGCTTGCGCCAGATTCTGTAGCTTCGGCGGGCACTACGCTTGATATGATTGGGAATGTGCTGAAAACATTCTAAGAATTTGTCAGTCAAATACGATTTCAAAGCTCGTCAAATCCCATTTCCTTGGTCCGACCAGCATGGTAGTCCTTCAGGGCATCTTCGGCCATCTCATCCAGCTTGGAAGAAGACCGAGATAGCGTCCGATCCCAGCTTTTCTCCCAGGTCAACTCATCCAGCAGCATTCTCGCAAGCTCGTCTTGGAGATCCTCCGGTAATTGTGAGGCCTTCTCGAAAGCATCGGAAAGCATCTTAGTCATTGCCTAATCTCCTGTCAAAGTGATTTTGATTGCTATCTCTTTACTGCTCATACAATTAGTATATCCTGCAGGTGCAGGCAAGTCAAGTCTAATATGGCTCAAACTAAGGGCTTTTATCCTAAGCTTTTCCTTAGCAAATCCTTGTGAAGCCAAAAGCATGTATTTATCGCTTCGGTCAGGCCGCCTAACAAACGATACGAAAGGAAATCAGGATTGCCCGGCA
>JBARRE010000293.1:0-5863 GCA_049644065.1 Sedimentisphaerales bacterium
ACCGAGCTGCAGGATATTCTTTTTGGAACCCCGTATCCGGGCCGCGGCGAGGTCAATCTTGGCGTCTTGAAGAAAGACGAGGTAAATATCATCGTCCACGGCCACGAGCCTATCCTGTCGGAAATGATAGTTGCCGCGTCGGGAGATAAGGAGCTGTTGGCTGAGGCCCAAAAGGTCGGGGCGAAAGGAATCAACGTAGCTGGAATCTGCTGCACAGCCAACGAGCTGCTGATGCGGCACGGAGTTCCAATCGCCGGCAACTTCCTCAGTCAGGAACTGGCCATCGCCACCGGCGCCGTCGAGTTAATGGCCGTCGATGTACAATGTGTGATGCAGGGATTAGCTGAAATCGCCAAATGCTTCCACACAAAACTGATTACTACTGCCAATAAGGCAAAAATCTTTGGCGCTGAGCACATTGCGATGGAAGAGAAAACCGCACTGAACACCGCCAAAAAGCTGGTCAGAACAGCCATCGAAAACTACTCCAATCGCGGCAAGGTTAACATCCCCAATGAAAAGCAAAAGGTCGTGGCGGGCTTCAGCCATGAGTCCATTAACTATATATTAGGTGGCAAATTCCGGGCCAGTTACCGCCCCCTGAACGACAACATCATAAACGGTCGAATCCGCGGCGTCGCAGGCATTGTTGGCTGCAGCAACCCCAAAGTGCCGCAGGACTATACCCATATCACCCTGACAAAAGAGCTAATCAAACGAGACGTTTTAGTGCTGACCACCGGCTGCGCCACTATTGCATGTGGTAAACAGGGCCTGATGAATCCGAAAGAAGCGCTGGATTTAGCCGGGCCGGGTCTCAGAGAAGTCTGTGAAACAGTGGGCATTCCGCCAGTGCTTGCCTGCGGAAGTTGCGTGGACAATTCACGCATTCTCATCGCATGCGCCGAGATTGTACGCGAGGGCGGGCTGGGGGAAGACATATCTGAGATACCCGCGGCTGGCGCGTGCCTTGAATCGATTACTGAAAAAGCAATTTCTATCGGGCAGTACTTTGTGGCAAGCGGCGCCCTGGTTGTTTTCGGGAAGGAGTTTCTGCCGGTTTCGGGCAGCCAAAACGTCTGTGATTATCTATTCGGCGGAATCGAGAAGGACCTGGGCGGCCGCTGGGCGCTTGAATCCGATCCCGTCAAGGCTGCGGAGTTAATATTGGAACACATCGAAAGTAAACGCGATGCTCTGGGAATTAACAAAGAGGCTGAACGCAAGCTTTATGATATGGAAGATCGACGTTCATTAAGCGTTGAGTAAATACGTGTATGAGTCAATAGGTTAAACGATGAATAAATCTACGCATAAAAACGCAATATGAAAGGTTATTAAATGTCGAAAATCATTGCGTCAGCGGCCATACGCGGCGCTCATAAAATAGCCAAGCAGGCCGAAGAAATCTTAGATCGCGCCATCAAGCAAAAGGGTGAAGATTGCATTGTCGAGTTTCCCAATACCGGTTATTACATGCCGATCATATATTCCATGACCGGCAGAACGGTGGAGAAACTGGCTGATTTCAAGGAAGTTATGCAGGAGATAAAGGGCTTACTACCTCCGCCGGTCGATGATGATTTATGGCTTCCTTATCTTGGTCAGGCCCTGGATGCAGGTATGGCAACACTTTTTTCCGAAGAGATTATCGAGGCCTGCAAGTATCTGATCGGGCCGAATCCGGTCAGTGGTATCTGGTTGGGGGCGGCCGATGATGTAATCCTGCGAGAGCGTGGCATCCAGTTTGTGGACGGCTCGGCGCCCGGTTTCGCGGCTGTAGTCGGTGCCGCACCTGATGTTGAAACGGCTGTTGCCATAGCACGCAAACTTCAAGAGCGCTTTTTGTATGTATTTATGTCAGGGCACACTAATGGCACTACATTTGCCGAGCAGCTTGTTGAAGGCAATGTTCAATTGGGCTGGGAAACACGACTGGTGCCTTTCGGGCGCGAAATTACCTCGGCTATATATTCACTCGGATTCGCAAGCCGTGCTGCTCTTAGTTTCGGAGGTGTCCAGGCAGGTGACTTCCGACGCAACCTGCTCTACAATAAAAACAGAATCTTCGCCTTCGTTATGGCACTGGGTGAGGTTACAGACGAATGGTATGCCACTGCCGCCGGCGCGATTAACTATGGCTTCCCGGTTATAGCCGATTCGGACATACCTGAGATTCTTCCTACCGGTGTATGCACTTATGAACATGTTGTATCGAAAATTACCCATGACCGTATCGTGGAAAAGGCCATCGAAGTTCGCGGCCTGAAAATCAAGATCACAGAAATACCCATCCCGATCTCAGTCAGTCCCGCTTTTGAAGGTGAACGTATCCGCAAGGAAGATATGCACTGCGAGTTCGGGGGCCAAAGGACGCCGGCCTTCGAATGGATTCGGATGCGGGATATCAGTGAGGTCGAAGATGCCAAAGTCGAAGTGGAAGGGCCGGATGTCGATTCGATTGAACCCGGTGGAAAGCTGCCATTAGGGATTATAGTTGAAGTGGCAGGAAGAAAAATGCAAGCTGATTTTGAACCCGTGCTGGAGCGACAGATACATACGTTCATGAACGAGGCACAGGGATTGTGGCATATGGGCCAGCGAGACATCAGCTGGGTGCGAATCAGCAAGGATGCCGCGAAGGCAGGATTTACACTGGAACATATCGGCAAACTCCTGCACGCAAAATATCACGATGGATATTCAAGCATTGTTGACAAAGTACAGGTCAAGATATATACAGACGAAAAACAGGTTCTGAAACTTCGCGAGCAAGCCCAGGAAGTGTACGCCGAGCGTGATGCTCGATTGGAAGGAATGCAGGACGAAGACATTGAAACATTTTATTCCTGCACGCTTTGTCAGAGTTTTGCTCCGAACCATGTCTGTATTGTTTCTCCGGAACGACCGGGTTTGTGCGGAGCGTATAGCTGGCTGGATTGCCGGGCCGCTTTCGAAATTACTCCTTCGGGCCCGAACCAACCTATCTCAAAAGGCAATTGCGTCGAGCCGATTTTCGGCCAATGGGACAAAGTAAACGCATTTGTCCTCAAAGAAAGCGGCAGTAACATCGAACGAATGAGCCAGTACAGCATGATCGTCGATCCGATGACGTCATGCGGCTGTTTCGAATGTATCGCCGCGGTGCTGCCGTCAACCGGAGGAATCATGATTGTCAACAGGGAGTTCGCGGAGATGACTCCGTGCGGGATGAAATTCTCGACACTTGCCGGCACAGTGGGTGGCGGGCAGCAGACGCCGGGATTCATCGGGCACTCGAAGCATTATATCAATTCAAAGAAATTCATAGCAGCCGAAGGAGGAATCCAGCGCATTGTCTGGATGCCCAAGATGCTAAAAGAAGATATCATGGACGCTTTTATTAAAAGAGCGGACGAACTCGAACTCGGCGGTCAGGATTTCCTTGCCAGGATTGCTGACGAGACCACGGCAACTACCGAGGAAGAAGTTCTGGAGTTTATTACCCAAAATAACCATCCTGCGATAGCTGTGGAGCCAATGTTCTAACAAAACATAAGGCGAGAAAAGCGAAATACAGGAACTAAAGAAAGGACTAATGTTATGGCGTTGACGGGATTGGATATATTTAAACTCTTGCCAAAAACCAACTGCAAAAAGTGCGGCAAACCTACTTGCCTTGCCTTCGCTATGGCCCTTGCACAAAAACGCGCCAAACTTGACGAATGCCCCGATGTTTCGGATGAGGCTAAAGAGAAACTCGCGGCCGCTGCGGCGCCGCCGATGTTGAAAGTTAAGTTCGGCGCCGGTGACAATCAGGTCAGTCTTGGACAGGAGACCGTATGTTTTCGGCACGAAGAGAAGTTTCATAGCCCGACGGTCATCGGCGTTACGGTTTCGGACAAACTCAGCGGTTCGGATTTGAAGAAGCGTCTCGACTCCATAAATGCTTTGCAGTTTGAGCGGATAGGCATCAAAATTGGAGTTCAGGCTATAGCTATCGTCAATGACAGCGGCTCGTCCGAAACGTTTGCTCAGACTGCCGAAACAGTTAAACAAGCCTGTGACCATGCCCTGATTCTTGTCACAAAATCACCTGATGCGATGGCGGCGGCGGCAAAGAAAGTCAAAGATAATATTCCCTTGCTCGCACAGGCCACGCCGGAGACGGCTCAGGAAATGGCGAAAATCGCAAAAGAAAACAAATGCCCCCTCGTGGCTGTGGCAGACTCGCTCGAAGCTCTTGCCGATCTGACCGAAAAAATCAAAGCAGAAGGAGTGGAGGATATTGTTCTTTGCCCGCCCGCTGGAGCGGGAGGTGAAATGAAAGACCTGCTGCACGGTCTTTCAGATTTGCGAATCCTGGCACTGAAAAAAGTCTTCAGGCCGTTAGGATGTCCGACTATATCTTTCGTGACCGGCGCCGATGACGATACTCAGGTGGCTTCGGCCGTCAGTCTTATTTGTAAGTATTCCGGAATAGTCGTAGTTGACACTGTCGAGCCTTATGCGATTCTACCGATGCTTACTGCGGTGATGAACATTTATACCGATCCGCAGAAACCCGTCCAGGTTGAGCCGAAGGTATATCTTGTCGGTGAGCCCGACGAGAATTCGCCGGTTATGTTCACGACAAACTTCTCACTGACATACTACACTGTCGAATCGGATGTCGAAGCCAGCAGAGTACCAAGCTATATACTCGTGGTCGATACTGAGGGCACAAGTGTGCTCACGGCTTATTCGGGTGACAAACTGAATGAAAAAACTGTAGCCGAAGCCATTGCAAAATATGAGCTTGAAAGCCTTGTCAAACACCGTAAACTGATAATACCTGGTTATTTGGCGGTCATGAGCGGCAAACTCGAGGAGGCCACAAACTGGGAAGTGATGGTCGGTCCCAGAGAATGTTCGATGCTGCCTAAATATCTACAGGAAGTCTGGAATTAAATTTTCAAGCGAATTGCGTATAGTGCAAAAATAATATACGCAATTATCAGATGGAAAAGAGCAAGAAGAAAAAATGCACAGTGCGTTTTGAGCCAAGCGGTCTTAAGACGGAAGTGCCAAAAGGAACGGTTCTACTCGAAGCTGCCCACAAAGCGGGTATCTACTTAAGCAGCATCTGTGGTGGAGACGGCTATTGCGGTAAGTGCAAAGTTATAGTAGATCATAGCGGGCAGGTTCAGAGCAGACCAACTGCATTACTAACGCCGGTTGAGGTGCGGGAAAATGTAGTTTTAGCCTGTCAGAGCAAAGCAATTTCCAATGTGACTGTAACTGTCCCCAAATCTCATACCCTGGAGACAACTCAAATCCTCATGGATTCGAATGCCCATAGATTCAGCCAGCTTGCTGGAGATGTGCGTGCAGGAGTATTTGAGTTCGATCCTCTTGTTAAAAAGATTTATGTTGAGATGACACCACCGTCTATTCACGACCATATCGCCGACCACGAGCGTCTTTATCTGGCCATAAGGGTAAAAATCGATGCTCCAATAATGCAAACCGGCTTTCGTATCCTTCAAAAACTTCCTGGGTTATTAATCAAGTCCGGCTATAAAGTGACTGTAACAATAGGCCGCCGGGGCCAGACAACAGAGGTAATCGAAGTTGAAGCGGGCAATCATTCTCAAAGGAACTTCGCTGTGGCTGTCGATCTGGGCACTACTACTGTTGTGGCTCATCTGATTGATTTAACTAACGCCGCGACCGTTGATACTGAAGCAACATATAACAGCCAGATAAACTTTGGCGAGGATTATATCCGTCGGATCATCTATGCGGAAGAAAATGATGCTTTTGACGAGATGCAGAACAGGATTGTGCACGATGTGAACAACCTGATTGTAACACTTGCGGAAAGAAAAAGAATCGATTTGCA
>JBARRE010000294.1:0-10618 GCA_049644065.1 Sedimentisphaerales bacterium
GCCATGGCGGTCATGGGATTGTTTTCACCTTGATCTGCCCTGATGTAGGGCTTATAATCATTTCGTGGTTGAAAAATCAAAATTCCTATCAGTTAAACAGGGGACGAACCAATGCTGAGCATCAAAACTCCAATAACGGTTGATGACATACATGGCGTGTACGTCCTGGCCCCGGGTCACCCGGTATACAGGCTGGAAGGATGGGGCAACAGCTCAGGCAATGTCGATTCGATCGTCATCAAGAATGAAAGCGGCAAAGGCACAAATGTACAAGCGGCCGCCATGATCATGAATGTTGTGGACCGTAACGCTCGGCAGATTCCGCTATCGAACCAGGAGATCCAGGCACTACGAGAATTTGCCACTTACAAAGACCTGCCGAATGTCGAGTGCTTTCGCGCCGCAAAGGAAGTCGTAAAAGCCTTGTCCCAGGGCGGTACGTGGTTGAAGATGGACCTCAAGCAACTCATGAATCTGGATAGTGCAGTGGCAAAACTCGCCACCGGCGACAAGTCCGATGCTCGCATAATCGCCCGTTCTCTCACGAAGTCGGGCGGCTTGGAAAAACTGGGTGAAATCGTCGCTGCCGATCTATTCAATGGAAGCAATGACCGATTCGCCTATCCTGCCATTGCCGTGCAGCCCGGCAGCCAGGTGGTCCAGAACAAGGGTAATATCTTCATTGCCTGCGAAAAAATCGGCAAGGGCAGTCCGGTCGGACTGGACAACTTCGATCCCTATTCGCAACACCGGCACATTTCTGGCGATCAGGCCAAAAACATGGACCTGAGTAAGGAAACCTGGGGCGGTCATTTGCTGCTAAGAGCGAACAAGGCGTACAGAGAGGCTTTCATCAAGGCACTGGTTGCCGACCTCGAGGTTTTGCTGGGTGGAGAACGCAAACGCAAGAACCCGTTCGGCAGCAAGAACCGGCTTGGAACCGCGCGCACCTCCCGAATCTCGAAAGGCATGGAAAGCGGCGCCAAAAAACTCCAGAAGGCATTCGCCAACTGGCGTCGGCAGGGACAGAAAAGTAACCGCGAGTTTGAAGAGGGCGTGTCGAGAAAGCTGTCGACACTGGGCTGGTAGGCGACAAAACTTTCCACTGTCATCCTGCCGGCTCAATAGTCGTTCTTCTAGCCAACCCACCTGCGAAGCGGGGGGACTGAATGGGGTCCACAAAATAGGGACACAAAATAGGGACAGTCACCTATTTTCAGCGAGTTTACGGTCACATTCATGAGGCATTCCCCACTTGTTAAATCGTCATTACCGAATATATTAATCGCCCCGAGTATATCAGGAACGCAAATACAAGTTGAATAACATTTTGTACGTCCTCTGCTACATTTACAGTTTTGCTCAGATCCGCTGCAGAATCAAGCTGAATTTTGCACAATTTTTGCTTTTTTCTTAATTTGCACTAAATCGTCCGCCGTCGGCAGAAGCAACTCAATCCCAGCGGCCGGCGCGGCTTTGAAGAAGCTTTTGACAGGCTGCTGGAATTTTTTGATTTTTTTCTTAAGGAACTTGACAGGATGTTTAGATTGGCATAGAATTGCGCCTTAATCGCTAAGAGAGCCTGATGCGATACTTAGGTGAAGTGGTGTGGCCAGCAGGTTCAGGTCTTTCTTGCTGTATGCCAGAGAACGGATACCGGTGAGCGGAGGCTTATAAGTTTCAGCTTATTTGACATATATAGCTGATTCTGATGGCGGATTTGATATACAACCGATTTTGGTCTTTTTCAGAGAATATGGCGGTATGATTGCTTAAGACCAAATACGAGTCCTTTGAAATATTGGTTTGACGGGATATGCCATGGCAATTGATATCGAAAGCCTGCTTTCCGAAGTAAGCCCGGAATCGCCTTGCGGCGAAGACCTTTCCTATGACGCTTCTTTCCTTGCCCTGGAGGACATGTTGCGGTCCAAAGCCGGGGGCGGCGTCGTGGCGGGTGTGGAGGAACAGGCAGAGGAACCCAACTGGCGCGAGGTTCGCGAGAAAAGCATAGAACTTTTACGGCGGTCCAAAGACCTGCGGGTGGCTACGTATCTGGCTCTTGCCACTTTGAGAATGGATGGCCTTGCCGGCCTGCGAGATGGGCTGGCTTTGCTACAGGGACTGCTGGAGCGCTTTTGGGAGCATCTTTACCCCAAACTCGATCCTGAAGATAACAACGACCCGTTAGAGCGGATTAACATTCTGCAATCGCTGTCTCCGGAGACGATGAGCGCTCAGGATCCGATGAAATTCAAGCAACGGCTGGCTGAAATACCTCTGTGTAATTCGCCTCAGATGGGCCGGTTCAGCCTCAGAGACATCCAGGTCGCCAAAGGAGAGATTTCGGTGCCTGGTGCCAAGGGAACCGCCGGCCCCGGCATGTCGGTAATTGATGCGGCTTTTCAGGATACGGCAACCGACGAGCTGCTGGCGGCATCCCAGACCACAGAAGAGTCAATCGAACAGTTGGCTACCATCACTACGGTGTTCTCTAAAAATGCTGCTCAAGGGCAGACGCCCGACCTTAGTGGTTTCCAGTCTGTTCTGGGAAATATCCACAAGTGCATTCAGGGGTATCTGGCCAAGCGCGGTTACGGCGAGGTCGGAGAAGAGGGTGCTCCGGCGGATGCTGCGGCCGGCGGCGAAGCCGAAAAAGGCGGGATATCTCTTGCCGGAGAGATTCGGTCGCCCAAGGAAGCTCTTTTGGCCATCGAGAAGGTCTGCCAGTATTTCGATCGCCATGAACCATCCAGTCCTGTGCCGATGCTTCTGCGCAGGGCGCAAAGGCTTGTCTCGAAGAACTTTACGGAAGTTATTGCTGATATTTGCCCGGACGCCATGAGTCGTGTGGAGATGATTGGCGGATCCAGCAGTAGTGATAGCGATTCCGATTTTGATGAGTAGTTAGACAGATCAACTAAATATTTGACAGGGGGTTTGAGAATGCCTATATTTTTCGGCGTTCATTATTATTAAGAAAGGACTGAGCATGGCAAAGAAGAAAAGTAGTCAAAAATTCATAGGTCGTAATCGAGCGCCGCGAGTCCAGGTGGAATATGATCTGGAGTTGTACGGTGCTGAGAAAAAAATCAATTTACCGTTTGTAATGGGGGTAATGGCTGACTTATCGGGCAAGCCGGCAGAGGCCCCTCCCGGCGTCGCCGATCGAAAGTTCCTTGAAATCGATGTCGATAATTTCGACGAGCGGCTCAAGGCAATGAAGCCGCGAGTAGCCTTCCAGGTGCCGAATACACTAACCGGTGAAGGTAATATGAGCGTCGATATTACTTTTGAGAGTATGGATGATTTCTCCCCGGCAGCAGTAGCACAAAAGGTGGACGCCCTGAACAAATTGTTGAAGGCCCGAACGGAATTGTCCAATCTGCTGTCATACATGGATGGTAAGAGTGGTGCCGAAGAGCTGTTAGCAAAAGCCCTGAAGGACAAGGCCCTGCTAAACGCCCTGACTTCGACGCCGAAACCTGAAGCTGAATCTACTGAGAGTGGCAAGGAGGAATAATCCCATGGCTAAAGAAATGAAAGACCAAAAACAACCGCAGGCAGCAGAGACTGTGTCAATAGAGCCGAGTGAGTTCGATAGTCTTCTCAAGAAAGAATTCAAACCAAAGTCAGACCATGCCAAGGAGGCTATCAATTCGGCGGTACGAACGTTGGCCGAACAGGCATTGTCGGATACAGCTCTTATTTCCGACGATTCGGTCAGGACAATCGAGTCCATTATAGCGGAGATAGACCGGAAGCTGTCCGAGCAGATCAATGAGATTATGCACCACGAGGACTTTCAGAAGATCGAGAGTGCCTGGCGGGGACTTTCTCACCTTGTGAATAACACGGAAACGGACGAGACGCTGAAGATACGCGTGCTTAACCTCTCGAAAAAGGATTTAGCCAAGACACTCAAGAAGTACAAAGGTACAGCCTGGGATCAAAGCCCGCTTTTCAAGAAGCTTTACGAAGAAGAATATGGCTCACCGGGCGGCGAACCTTACGGGTGTCTAATCGGTGACTATCATTTTGATCATAGTCCGCCGGACGTTGAGATACTCAACGGTGTGGCCCAGATATCGGCCGCTGGACACACACCTTTTATCTCTGCTGCTGCGCCGACGCTGATGAACATGGATTCCTGGCAGGAGCTGAGCAATCCCCGCGACCTGACGAAAATCTTCCAGACGGCGGATTACGCCCCCTGGAGGTCCCTGCGAGAGTCCGAAGATTCCAGGTATATCGCTTTGACAATGCCCCGATTTCTCGGCAGATTGCCCTACGGATCCAAGACAAGTCCTTGCGAAGAGTTTGATTTCGAAGAGGAAAGTTCCGCCGGCGACCACTCCAAGTATCTCTGGGTGAACTCCGCTTATGCCATGGGTGCTAACATCAACCGTTCTTTCAAGGAATTTGGCTGGTGTGCACGTATCCGTGGTGTTGAGAGCGGGGGTATGGTCGAGGGCCTTCCCTGTCATACCTTCCCAACTGATGACGGCGGTGTGGATATGAAGTGCCCAACAGAGATTGGAATCACCGACAGGCGGGAAGCGGAACTGGCCAAGAACGGCATGATGCCTTTATCACACTGGAAGAATGAGGATTATGCATGCTTTATCGGCGCCCAGTCACTGCAAAAACCAACCGAATATGAGGATGCCGATGCAACGGCCAATGCCAAGCTGGCCGCGAGGCTGCCTTACCTGTTTGCGACTTGCCGGTTCGCGCATTTTCTCAAGTGCATTGTACGCGATAAGATCGGCTCTTTCAAAGAACGCGATGACATGGCCAGATGGCTCAATCAGTGGATCACGCAGTATGTCACAAGCGATCCCGGCGCTTCGGAAGAAGTTAAGGCCAAGTATCCCCTGGCGGCGGCGGAAGTTGTTGTGGATGAGGTCGAAGGGGATCCCGGGTATTACTCGGCAAAGTTCTTCCTTAGGCCCCATTACCAGCTCGAAGGACTGTCCGTTTCGCTCCGGCTGGTTTCGAAGCTGCCATCGGTCAAGAAGGGCGGTTAATAGGTAGAGTCTGATTTGGTTTTCAATACGATTAACATGGTTTTTGTATTAATATATTGAGCGTAGGAACTTAGAGAAACATTTTATTTATATAAGGAGATGACAAAATGGCAGGTGATTGTTTTCTGAATATCGATGGAATCCCGGGTGAAAGCACTGATGATAAGCATATAGACTGGATTGAGATAATGTCGTACTCTTCCGGTGTTGCTCAGATGGCGGCAGGAGATCGGAGCACCGGCGGGGCGGCCACCGGGGGGCGGTGTAGCCACCAGGATTTCTCAATTGTTAAGGAGATGGATAAGGCCTCACCCACACTTAATCTCTTCTGCTGCCAGGGCAAGCACATCCCGAAAGTGGTTGTCGAACTATGCCGCGCCACCGGCAACAAGGAAAAATACATGGAATATAAAATGGAGGATGTGATAATCTCTTCGGTCAGTGTCAGCGGCGGTGGGGGAGGCTTGCCTACCGAATCGTTGACCTTCAACTATGGCAAACTGACATGGAACTATATTCCGACGGGCCACAAGGCAGGCGAAGCTAAGGGTCACATTGAGAAATACTGGAGCCTGATCGACAATAAGGGCGGTTAATAATCAGCATACAGGCATCCAGTTACCCTGTGCCGGTTTTCTGTGCTTTAATATTGCGCGGCAGGAGTGTCTAATGCCCGCGATGGAGGTTTATCGTTATGCAAACGGAAGATTTTTTGCGGGCCGGCCAGCTCAATGAGGCATTGGCCGCCCTGGAAGGTGAGATTCGCAACGATCCTACGAATGCCAAGCTTCGTGTTTTCCTTTTCCAACTGCTGGCTGTTTTTGGAGATTGGCAGCGGGCCCTGACCCAGCTAAACGTAGCGGCAGAACTTGACGCCTTGAATTTGCTTATGGCTCAGGTTTGCCGAACGGCGATCAGTTGCGAAGTATTCCGGGCTGAGATATTCGCTGGTAAGCGCTCTCCGCTTGTTTTCGGTGAGCCGGACGAGTGGGTTGCCTGGCTGATCCAGGGCAACCAACTGATAGCGGAAGGGAAATACGAAGCGTCGCAGAGCCTGCGAGATCGCGCGTTTGAGGCGGCTCCGGCCGTTCCCGGGTCTATCGATGGTCGGCCTTTTCAATGGATATCAGACGCCGATTCCAGGTTTGGTCCGGTGCTGGAGGCCATTATTGACGGCAAATACTACTGGGTGCCGTTCACAGCCATAAAAAGTATCCGAATTGAGGAGCCTGCCGATCTGCGCGATGCCGTCTGGATTCCTGCCCAGTTCACCTGGGTCAATGGCGGTGAAGCGACCGGCCTGATGCCAACGCGATATCCAGGCTCGGAAGCCAGCGAAGATAATGCTATTCGGCTCGCACGCAAAACCGAGTGGATTGAACAACCCGGAGATGTGTACCTTGGTTTGGGACAACGCATGTTTGCCACCGACGAGGACGACTTGCCGCTGCTCCAGATACGACAAATAGACTTGGATCACTCTGAATCAGACTGACAAGGTGAGATGAATAATGGCTGAACTTACGCCGATGGATCGTCTGCAACCATGCCTGCTTGACCGCCTCACCGATGATGAGCCGGAGGTGAGCAGGGAGAGCCGGGACCAACGCATAGTATCACTTCAAAGATACAAAAATGCGGTCCTTCGCGACCTGGAAATGCTCTTAAATTCGAAGAGGCATCCATTGCACGACAACATATATGAGTTTAACGACGCAGCACGGTCTGTGCTGAACTTCGGCATACTTGACATATGTGGTACACCTATATTAAATACCAAGCCGGCTGAAATTGAATCCCATGTCAAGGAAGCTATCATTTGTTTCGAGCCGAGAATCTCGCAGAGAACATTATCCGTTCGCATGATCTCCCCGTTGGATTCGGAATACATCCGTAGTATCTCATTCGAAATTGAGGCTGAACTTTGGGCTCAACCGTTGCCGGATCGTCTTTTCGTTAAAACGGAGGTCGATTTAGAAACCGGCCATTACAAATTGAAAGGCGAGCAGAATGGATAGGCGCTTGCTGGACTTGTACAATCGTGAGCTGGCACATCTTAGGGCAACGGGGGCTGAATTTGCAAAGGAGTTTCCTAAGATAGCGGGACGCCTTGGCGGCCTGGATGAATTCCAGCCATGTCAGGATCCTTTCGTCGAGCGGCTGCTCGAAGGATTTGCTTTTCTTGCTGCGAGAGTTCAACTCAAGCTGAACGCGGAATTTCCCAGATTCAGCCAATCTTTGGTCGAAACGATTTACCCTCATTACCTGGCCCCTACGCCATCTATGTGTACCGTTCAGTTCAATCCGGAATCGGATGAGAAAGGCCTCGCTGAAGGTTTTGTAATTCCCCGGAATTCCTCGCTGAATAGTATGCTGGGCAAGTCGGAACAAACCAGGTGTGAGTATCGTACCGCCCATGACGTTACCCTCTGGCCGATTAAATTGAATCAAGCGGATTATTATACTCGCGAGTTGGCCTCGCTTGAGATTCCCAATATACCTAATGTCAAAGCTGGGATCAGATTGCGTATCCAAACGACGGCCGGACTTCGCTTCAGTGAGTTGAAATTAGATTCGCTGAATCTGCATTTAATGGGAGTCGGCGAAACCCCGATGCATTTGTATGAGCAGTTTTTTGCTAACGCTGCTGCGATAGTGGTACAGCCGGCGAGCAAACCAATAGGATGGCAAAAGATCATTGATGCTTCCTGCATCAGGCGGGTGGGTTTCGACAACAAACAAAAACTTCTGCCATACGATGCCATGTCTTTTCAGGGGTACCGACTTTTACACGAGTACTTTGCGTTTCCTCAGCGATTTATGTACGTGGAACTTACCAATTTGGGTGACGCAATCAGACGTTGCGATGACAATATGTTGGATATCATTGTTCTGTTCCGGGAGCCCAAAATCGAGCTTGAGGGCACAATTAATGCTGATAATTTCGGACTATCCTGTACTCCCGCTATCAATCTCTTTGAAAAGCGGTTAGATAGGATACCCGTTTCGGACAAATTTTTCGAATTTCATGTTGTACCGGACAGGACCAGAGCGCACGACTTTGAGGTTTATAAGCTTACGAAGGTAATTGGTTATGGCGCCAGGTCAGACCAGTTGGAGGAATTTCTGCCATTTTATCTTGCAAAAGATTTCGGGGACAGCGAGGCGAGCGGCTATTACATAATAAACCGCGTCCCAATGCCAAAGACTCAGAATGCAGGCTTGAAAGCTCGAAGGTCACGCAGTTATACGGGTAGCGAAGTCTATATATCTCTTGTGGATCCCCATGCCGCCCCGTTCAGCGCTGACGTGAAACAGTTGGGTGTCGAGGCTCTTTGCACTAACCGTGATTTGCCTCTGCATGTACCAATAGGAATTGGATCTTCCGATTTCACGATGGAGAAAACAGTACCTTGCACATCAATCCGATGCATTGGGTCTCCAACTTCACCCAAGCCTTCCCACGCTGAAGGTGAATTTGCATGGCGCATTATAAATCACCTGTCGCTAAATTATCTTTCGCTAACCGATACGAGTGAACGTGAGGGTTCATCGGCACTTCGCGATATTTTAAGACTTTATAGTGACATGGGCGATTTGCAAGTCAGTAAACAGATTGACGGCCTCAAGTCTATTAGTTCCAAGCCGATCACACGCAGAATCTCAACATCGGGATCTATTGCATTTGCGCGCGGTTTAGAGGTAACTGTAACTCTTGAAGAGGCGGCATTTGAAGGGACTGGTGCTTTTCTGCTTGGGGCTGTTCTCGAACAGTTTTTTGCCAGATATGTTTCTATTAATTCGTTTACTGAAACAGTAGTTAGAACGCTCGAGCGCGGAGAAATTATGCGATGGACGATGAGGAACGGACTGCGGCCGATTCTTTAGCCGCAGATTTGCGGAATAGGCCGTTTGATTTTGACTTTTTCCAGGCTGTCCGGCGGCTTGAGTGCATCAACTCTGACCTGCCGCGGATTGGGCATTCACGTCGACCCCAAAATGATCCGGTCAGGTTTTGCCAAAATGTCTCTTTAGCTTTTGCACCTTCGGCAATTTCAGCATATTGTGAAGCTACCGATCAAGATCCCGCTAAAATGACAGTAAACTTTTTAGGGCTTCTTGGTCAGGGCGGTCCGATGCCGCTGGCGATAACTGAATATATTTATGACCGGCTGCAAAATCACAAAGATAAAACGCTTGCAACTTTTCTTGATATTTTTCATCACCGAATGATATCGCTCTTCTATCGCGCCTGGGCATGTAACCAGAAATGCGTTAGCTATGATCGCAAAGATGAGGACCGTTTTGCGGTTTACATTGGCAGTTTGTTTGGGATTGGCGATGATTCTTTTCGTAACAGAGACGCCTTGCCTGACGTCGCAAAGCTGCATTATTCCGGACGTCTTGTTTGCCAGACCAGGAATGTTGAAGGATTGAGGGAGATTTTAGAGGACTATTTTGAGGTCACGGTGGACATACAACAGTTTGTCGGTCAGTGGATAAATCTTCCGCAAAACTATCTCTGCCAATTGGGATCATCTTGCGAAAACTCAAAATTGGGTTCGACGTTGATTGTAGGAAGTCATTTTTGGGAGTGCCAGCAGAAATTCAGGATTAAACTTGGGCCTATGGATTTGCCCAGATACCAGGCTTTTTTGCCGGGAAGCGATAGTATTCGACGTCTTATCGCCTGGGTCAAGAATTATGTAGGAGATGAATATTTGTGGGAGATTCAGTTGATATTAAATGCTTCCAGGATTCCGAGGTTATGTCTGGGTAAAATGGGACAGTTGGGATGGTCGACATGGCTTGGCTCCAGGAAGTTCCGGAAGAACGCCGATAATCTTGTGCTGAGGTCTTTGGATACATAGCTTGTTTTGAAAATTCAAGCAGGCCGCCTGTGGCTACTTTTTAATGTAATTGTTTTCTTAACATAAGTTCTTATTAATTTATCAATAATTGGTTTTTGATTTAGCTTTATTAAGATTGTTTTTCTTGTTTTCTAAGTATGTATAAAAATAGTTATTCCGGTTCGATTAAACAATAGCTTATTGGGCTAAAGATAATTTCTAATCATATTTAAGTTGACAAGAAAAGAGAGAATGCCGAGAATAATATTTTACGGATGACACTATATTAATTCAAGACTATCGGGGAACCGTGCCGGAAAACGATAAGAAAAAGATGGAGAGTTACATACTTGAGACTGCAAATCGACTTCGCCTGATACAAGTTGACTTTGCAGATGAGAGCGAACAGACGAGAGCAGCCTATCTCTGCGAGGAGATTGAAAAGGCGTTGAACAGCGTCTTGCCTGATGAGCGTAATGAATTCCTGGGCAGGTTATTAGAGAAGTTTCCTGCCGGCAGTTTTATTACTCAGGCTATATCGACAGAAACGACCGTCGAAAATCCTCCGGCGGTTGATGAGTCAGAGCTTAAAAATGTCGATTTTTTAGTCCGAAATCTCATGGAAATAGCGCCGACGCTTTCGGAAGACCAAAAGAGTTTTGTCGATAAAAGCCTGCAAGAGGCTGGATTGAGACCAAAAGCCCGGCAGGACAATTCCATAGAATTGGATCAAAAACT
>JBARRE010000295.1:0-9730 GCA_049644065.1 Sedimentisphaerales bacterium
CAATCGTGACGTATTCCGTCGAAAGGTGATTCTTGTCGTTTGGTCGAAGATAATCGGTAATGCCCACTCTTGCCGGGTATTGCCCCGTCATTAAGGCGGCGCGATAAGGAGAGCAAACCGGTGCGGCAGCATATGCATCGGTAAAACGCATCCCCTGTTTTGCGAGCTTGTCCAGATTCGGTGTCTCATTAAAAGTATTGCCGTAGCAACCCAGCTCGGCCCAGCCAAGATCGTCTGCCAGGATAAAAACAATATTCGGTTTTCTGCCGACTGCGGATTTTGGCTTTGCTGCCGATCCGGAGATGGCCCAGCCGGCGAGACCAAATCCGGCGGCCTTGATAAAATCGCGTCTTGTGCTCATGATCTACTTATGTGACAGCATAGGTTCGGCACGTTTGAGAAACTGGATAGGAACGCCCCATGGGTCACGAAGCATGGCGAGTTTGTCGCCGCTATCTGTAATAGTTATCTCGCTGGCGATTGTAGCGCCGGCAGCGACGAGCTTCCGGCATGTCCCCTCGACATCGTCGACCATGAAGGCGATATGAAGCGTCAGCGGATCCATCGATGCGTAATCAGGCACGGCGTCCGGCGGATTGTGATATAATTCCAGCATCATATTGCCTCCTGCGTCGGAAATGAAACGCATATTAACCGGAGGAGGGCCTTCCCTGACAATTTTCATTCCAAGATGCTCGCAGTACCACTTTGCCATCGCGACAGGATTCTCGACGTTAATCGCAACATGTTCGAGACGTATTCTATTGGCATTTTGTGACGATTTGTGTTCTCGCGGGCTGCTATGTGTTTCCGTTGAGTGCACAGCGACACAGCCGGCCATTGTGAATCCTGCCAAAATCAGCGCCAATACGGACAGCTTTAACTTCACATACTTGCAGGTCATACTGAATCTCCTTATTGATTGAATCCTTAATTATTTTAGCACAACGCATAATATAGATTGCATGTGTTTCGCGAATCAGCGTCATTATTAACCGGCAATTCCGTTCCGTCAAGTTTCTTTGTTCTGAGCGGCAGCTTTTTCGCCGGTGTTTGGTAAATACATCTTGATTCGTTCGAATTTTTGATTTAGCCTGAATCGTCCAAAAAGTATCGTGAGACAAACGACAATAATGATGGTTTCTTGAAAGTAACGGACATGGAACGACGTGATTTCATCAAAAGCATATCGGCCGGTCTTGCGGCATCTCTGATACCCGGTTTCAAAGCAAAAGCCGCCGGACAGAATATTTCCCGCCAAACCGGTTCGTCCGACACTTCGAAAATGAATGTTCTTTTTATTGACATCGAAGATATGACCGCTGCTGCGGTGGGATGCTACGGCAATCCGCTTGTCAAGACACCGAACCTGGACCGATTTGCCGCCGGCGGCATGCGATTCGAAAGATGCTACTGCCAGGCCCCCATGTGCAATCCGTCCCGCAGTTCGTTCCTGACCGGGCTTCGGCCCGACTCGACTCGGGTCTACACGAACTCAGATCCCATGGCAAGTCTTCTGCCCCAAGGCACACTCTCACTGCCGGAACTGATCATGCAAAAGGGTATTTACAGCATTAATATCGGCAAGCTGTTTCATCACACGTGGACGGCGGAGAAACAGCTCGGTGCTTTCGACCGGCTTGAATTTTGTGAGTTGCCAAAGAACTATCAGGGCGCCTCAGAAGGTTATCCCAAATATCTGAACGATCCTTTGAACTCGCTGCCCCGGCCGCGTTTTCGATACTCGGCGGACCCTGAAGAAGAAAAACGCCTGGTAGAACTTAAGACCGAACGGGATAAAATCTGGCGTACGGCTAAAGAAGGCTCGCGAGAATATAACAAGGCCAGAGCTATGTTTCAGCAGCCCCAGGCCAATGTTGTCGGTGACTCCGGCCTGTTGGAAGAGCAGGAAGGTGACGGCAGAAAAGCTCGAATGGCCGTGCATATTCTCAAAGAAATGGGGAAAACTAAGAAACAGTTCTTTATGTCGGTGGGATTCTCCAGGCCGCATACACCTTTGCGCTGCCCGAAAAAGTACCTGGGCCTCTACGACCTGGACAATATTCCGGAGCCTGAGGCGCCGCCCAAGAAAGACAGGAACATACCAGCCATTGCCAAACGCCTCGGGCGGAATTACGACATCTTCAACAGTCATTACAAACACCCTGTCACGCCGCTTGCGGCAAGAAAAGCCGTCATGGCATATTATGCCTGCGCTTCGTTTATAGACGCCCAAATCGGCTTGATCCTGGAGGCCCTCAAGCGCGAGGGATTAGAGGACAATACAATCGTCATTATTTTCAGTGACCATGGCTTCCAGTTGGGCGAACATAACCTTTGGAGCAAGTATACGCTTTTCGAGCAGACGACGCGTGTTCCATTGATGATGTGTGTTCCCGGGCGGATGAGAAAAGCAGCGGCTTGTGACGAGATTGTAGAGCTTGTAGATTTGGTGCCGACACTATGTGAACTGTTGAACATGCCGCAGCCGGATAATCTCGAGGGCACAAGTCTTGTCCCATTGCTCCGGCGACCGAAAAAGTCATGGAAGAAAGCGGCGTTCACGGTTTGTCCTATTGCGGGATATGTCGGGCGTTCGGTTCGTACAAAAAAGTGGCGATATGCGAAATGGCAATCTAAGAAAACGAATTCGCAGGAACTGGAATTGTACGATTTGCAAGCGGATCCGTGGGAGCAAAAGAATTTGGCAAACGATCCCGGTTACTCCAAAGAAGTTGAACAAATGTCTGCTCTGTTAAAAGCGGGATGGAGTGGGGCAAGACCTTAGCCTGACTAAGCGGCAAAGATTCTATGTCTGCCGAAAGCTGTCGGCGGCATTCTTGACCTGGACGCCCTGCTTGAGGTGCGCGCTCTTGGTGTCACTCGAGTCGGCGCCAGCCGGACTACGGACATTCTCGATGCGTGTAAGCTCAGACTTGGGATCTCATAGAGCACTTGCTGTTATGTGCAAACGGCAAGTATAAACGTGGACTGTGTTCTATAGATTCGTGTTCCCTGCTTATATTGCGACAAAATTTTCGGCCTTAATACAATAATAAGCCCTGTTTTGGTCCTAAAACTCTCTTGTTTACGGCTCGGCAGGATGACGAATCAGTGAAATTTTCGATGAGTCTGAAATACCGGCTCGGTTTGGCATAAAAAGTCTTGACTTTTAGTTGTGAATATGATATCCTATTATCGGTCGCAGGTTTGATGAAAAGCCGCAATAGCGGCGTATCGAGATATTCTCCGATAACACATCAAGCGAAGTGGCTGCGAACGCCGGTTATAGTTTTGCCGGTAAATCGTATTTATGAGGATCAGAACATGCTAAAGCAAGCAAAGCAATGGTTTTATTGATTTTTTCTACAGGTAAAAGTCACCTAACATAACTGGAGCTGTTTTTAGATATAGGCGAAGCATAGCTGAGAACGCGACAAGAATGTATTTTTCGAGGAGAAGTACCTCGAAAAAGTCGATACTTATGTATTCCGTACTGTAGCAATATTACATTACTTGTTGGTTTGATTTGCCCCTTAATAGGCTTATCAATTATCAGGATATATGGAGGAGTCTGTTAAGTCGGTCCGTGAAGCGAGTTGACGGGAGAAATATGAGAACAATAGTGATAACGAATCAAAAGGGTGGTTGCGGCAAAACAACCACAGCGGTGAATCTCGCTGCCGCTCTTGCTCAGATGGGCCATAGAGTGTTGATAGTCGATCTTGACCCACAGGCACACGCAACTCTTGGCCTGGGCTATGAACCTGATACCCTGGACATAACCATTTATCATTCTCTCGCTAATAAACAACTTCAAATTTCCAAAGTCATAGCGAGCACAAAAGTCAAAGGCCTTGATATCGTGCCGAGTAATATCCTGCTTGCAAAGGCTCAGAACGAGCTGAATGCTGTGTCACGAAAAGAATACATTTTGGCCGACCAGCTCAAAACGGTCAGCACCAAATATGATTTCTGCGTTATCGATTGCCCGCCTTCGCTGGGCCTTTTAACCTTCAACGCCCTTGTTGCCAGCACCGATGTCATAGTGCCTGTTCAAGTACATTACTATGCATTGGAAGGTCTGAAGCAGTTGCTTGAAACCGTGAAGACCGCCAGAAAAAGATTCTACCCTTGTTCGGTAAAGATTCAGGGTATATTGCTGACCTTCGTGGAGGGCAAAGCCACTTTAAGCCAGCAAGTGGAACAGCAGATGAGACAATTTTTCGGTAATCTGGTGTTCGACACGGTCATTCACAGTTCCATAAGCCTGGCCGAAGCACCGAGCGCCGGTGAGTCTATTACGACTTATGCTCCGGAAAGCAAAGGGGCTTCTGATTACAAGGCATTAGCTGAGGAGGTGACCAATCCGGAGTATAAGAGGAAGAGGAGACTGCCGAAGGAAGTCTCGGCAATTGTCGATGAGGTCGAGAGTATGAAAGAGGCCGATGTACTGCAGCCTTCGGTCACAAAAGAGCCTCATAAACGACATCCTCAACCTGCCCTTCGTCTAAAAACCATCAAAAGGAAATTCAGCTTTCTGTCTATCGCGGCAATTTTATTAGTTATTATCGTTGTTACTTTAATGATCATTATAGACATGACCAACAGTCCACCCATGGCAAAGCCTGAGTATATAACAGTACAGGAGGACAAGCCGGCGTCGATTACTTTAATGGCCAGTGATTTGAACGGAGACCGACTGACCTATCATATAGTGACAGGTCCTTCTCATGGGAAATTAAGCGGCACAGGACCCGATATAACATACACACCGGAGTCAAATTATAGCGGCACAGACAGTTTTAGCTTCATGGTAAACGACAGCACCGTGGATAGTAACACGGCAATCATTTCGCTTGCAATAGAGGCGGTTAACGATCCTCCGATAGCGAATCACCAGTCCATGATGACAAAAGTAGACAGGTCTGTGTCTATTACCTTGACAGGAAACGATATAGATAGCGATGATTTGAAGTATGCCATTGCCATACAACCCGGACATGGCACGCTGACCTTCGGCTCGGACTTTGATACGAACGGAAAACTCACCTACACGCCCAATGCGAACTTTACTGGCAAGGACAGTTTCGCATTCAAGTTGAACGATGGTGACGTGGACAGTGCCCAGGCAACGGTAACTCTCAATTTAACCCCAAATCATGTGCCTATGGCAGACCTGCAATCGGTGACTACGGCAGAGGATACGGCAACAGTGATTAATTTGACGGGCAGCGATCCGGATGGAGACACTGTAGTCTACAGCGTGGTAACGGTTCCGTCTCATGGAAGCTTAAGCGGGACAGCACCAAACCTGACCTATTCTCCCAATAAAAACTTCAGCGGGCCGGATAGCTTTACCTTCAAGGTCAACGACGGAACGGCGGACAGCGCTCTTACAACCGTCGCGGTTACCATTACCCCGGCAAATGATCCTCCGGTAGCCAATAACATTGATGTTTCGGCGATGGAAGACATGCCGATTCCCGTTACTTTAGTGGGTATTGATCCGGATGGAGATTCGTTGACCTATAGTATATTGACGAAACCTTCTAATGGAACCCTGAGAGGGACAGAGCCGGACATGAGCTATACACCCAATACGAATTTCAACGGGTTAGACAGCTTTACCTTCAGAGTCAGCGACGGTACTTTGAACAGTATTCCGGGAACCGTATCGCTTGTGGTGAATCCAGTGGATGACCCGCCGATAGCCAACGGTGATAATGTGACGGTGCCGGAAGACAAAGTATCGCATATTCTGCTCACAGGAAGCGATCCGGATGGGGATCCACTGACCTACAGCGTACTAAGAGGTCCCACCCACGGGACCTTGAGAGGGACAGCACCGAACCTGATCTACACGCCCGACCCGAATTTCAGTTGGCTGGACAGCTTTACGTTCAGAGTTAATGACGGCAAATCGGATAGCGTTCCTGCAACCGTGATGATCTCAGTGGCGCCGGCAAACGATCCGCCGACGGCAAAAGATGATAAAATCGTAACACAGGAAGATACCCCGGCGACAATTGATGTGCTGGCGAATGATATTGATGTGGACAACGAACTGATCACAATAAGCGAAATTAACCAGAGTAAGAGCGGCTTAGTCACGAAAAACAATGATGGTACACTAACCTATACGCCAAATAACAACTTCTCCGGTACTGATACATTCACCTACACCGTTACCGACCGGGCAGGCGAAAAGGATACAGCTACGGTGAGAATTGAAGTCATCGGGGTAAACGATCCGCCGGTGATTACATCGAAACCTGTAACCGAAGCTATGGTGGGTGTGTTATACAGTTATAATGTTCGTGCTGTAGAACCGGACAGAGAAGATATGCTGACTTACTCATTAATCGCCCAGCCTGCCGGAATGAAGATTGATTCGCTGACCGGTTTAATACAGTGGAAACCTATTGAAACTCAGAAAGCGACTCATAATGTAGTAATTAAAGTCGCGGACAGCAACAGTGTTCCAGCTTCAGACACTCAGGAATATAGCATCATTGTAAATCCAACACCACCCAGGACGGCGACCTTGACGATTGTGGATGGCTACGATCAAAGAACCAGAAAAACGTTATCGACAGATGGCAAAGCCGATATTGTTAAAGTTAGTGACGACAAGCGGCATGAAATCAAAGCCGGTTCATATATATCCTATAATTTTTCCGGTGTAACTGTCCCGGCAGGTGCTACAGTATCATCGGTTGTTGTTTACGTGGAACACTTCGAGGAAGAACAATTTATCACTGGAAAAATGCAATGGCAGGTTGGAACAGGCTGGCCAGACGATCCGGCGGTCTGGGTCTCAGCAAACGCTCCGGTCCGTAATGGACAGAAGAATGAGGCCGTTGACTCATGGGACATTACAAGTTTTGTGAATACACCTGAGAAGGTCAAATCGCTTCAGTTGCAGATTACGAATAATGACATCGCTTCCAGGAAAATGACATTAGTAGATAACATCTATGCCGTTATTGAATGGGACTGGCCTGCTCCCCAGAAAATATTCGAGCGTGAAACTGATTCTGATCTTGTCCAATATGAAATTGCTACGGAGTAGCAGTAATACTGAGAGGGGCTGAAAAAGGCATCATTAGGTAGTATAATATTCCCCTAAGGTTACCGGAAAACCGGACCTTGTGTTTTTTTCGATTCGATTGTCAAGCGAAAACAGCTTTTCCAGGGTCGAAATCACGCTTTCAGCCGTTAGTTCTATAGTCCTAATATATGATTTGAACCTTATTCCTGAAAATTGCGTAAAATCGCATAGTTTTTTTTTGACATTAGGGCATTAATCCATTATATTATACTTGTGAGAAGGGTGATTAGATAACTGAGGGTGTTTGAATTCACCTCAAGTTTTTATTCACCACAAAGACCGGTTTTCTCATAGTGCAAACGTCAAAGGAATTTATTCGGCCGAAAGGATAGATAATGTCGACACGTAAAACAGGTTTGCACAAGGATGTGTCAGTGATTTTTAATGGTGTATGGAATCCGGAAGTAGACAATATTCAGCCGTCTTTTAATGAACCCGAGCCGAGCAGTGCTGCCTATGTTCTACCAGGGCAGTTAGCTATTGACAATTGGCCTAAAGAAGCGAGATTCGCAACTCTTGTAAAGGTTTTCGTGAAGGCTCCAGGGCATATTTTTTCTTCCAAAAGGAGACGGGAGAAGAAAAGGTTGTTATCTATATCCAAACATCTGCTCATTAATCTACCGGGCTAAAATGTTGTTTACCGGCCAGCTTTATTGCTTTTGCTGTTCGGCTTGTATGGATTAATATAGAGGGGGGAAAATTATTATTTCGAGAGTATACGGTACATTTCTATCGAATACTTAATGTAATCAGTAGATAGTCCTATAAAAGCCCCGCAACAACACCTTCTTCGACAATCCACTGCTTTTTTTGCCTTTATTCTATCCTCTTAATGCATGATTTCATCTGATCTGCGAAGGATTCTTTATTT
Source organism: Sedimentisphaerales bacterium (assembly GCA_049644065.1). Classification (GTDB taxonomy): domain Bacteria; phylum Planctomycetota; class Phycisphaerae; order Sedimentisphaerales; family Anaerobacaceae; genus JAFGPJ01. Next base: position 7,986 of record JBARRE010000295.1, read on the forward strand.
CTTTTATGAGTTCTGAGGTTTAGTACAATTGACATTGGATGCGTAAGGTTATAGTATACTTAGTTCTGTTAAAAGATGAACTCGGCAATGTAACTGAACAAGTTTGAATGGGAAATCCTTGTTTACTTTTTGGAGATTGCGAGATGCATGGTTTGAAATCACAAATATCGAGTACGTTACTTATCCTGGCAATTACAATCACTTCTCTATCGTCGATCGTGACAGGTGCGGAAAAGCCCCCTGCTGCAAAACCTGCCGCTGCAAAACCCAAACCTGAATTTCCACCTTTGGATGAGGTCCTCAAGGATTATAAAAAGGTCGTATCTACTGCTGACGGGGAGAAAAGCCTTTATGATATTTGGACCCGCGAGAAGGATGGCCAGATGCTTGCAGCCTTGCCGTCCGGTTATGAAACAAAGAGGTTCTTTATCGCACTGACCGTTGCAAGCGGCGAAGATTTCGCCGGTTTGCAGGCTGGCGATATGTATGTTTATTGGAAACGGTATGACAAACGTCTGGCTTTGATCGAGCCGAATATTCGAATCAAGTCCACAGGTGACCAGGAATCCAAGAGTTCCGTCGAGCGGCTGTTTACCGACCGCGTGATTCTGGATGTTCCGATTGAGACGATGTCGGGCGGCTCTCCGGTGATTGATATGGATGAGCTGCTGATCGGTCAGGCCGGGAAATTTTTTGGCGCCCGTATTCGGGTCTCCAATCCCAAGTTGATAAATATAAAAAAGGCCAAGGCGTTTCCGAATAATGTTGAGCTGGCCTTTGAGGTCCCCACAGAGAACGGGCGGCTCCAGACTCTGCACTATTCCATCAGTGTCATTCCCGGAAGAACCGGCTACAAACCACGCAAGGCGGACGAACGCGTCGGGTATTTCACGACCGGCTACAGAGACTACGGGCAGTTTAAGGACCCCGAGACCATGGTCCGCTATATCAATCGCTGGAATTTGGAAAAGGCGGATTCCTCACTCAAGATCAGTCCTCCAAAAGATCCAATCGTTTTCTATATCGAACATACGACCCCCGTACGCTATCGTCGCTGGGTCAGGGAAGGCCTTTTATATTGGAACACAGCTTTCGAAAAGGTCGGTATCTCAAACGCGATAGAGGTATATTATCAAGATGAGGGTTCCGGCGCTCATATGGAAAAAGATCCCGAAGACGTCAGATATAACTTCATTCGCTGGCTAAGTAACAACAGGGGCATGGCGATTGGTCCCAGCCGCGTCCATCCCGAAACAGGGCAGATTCTGGATGCGGATGTAATCCTTACGGACGGCTGGATTCGTCATTTCTGGACTACTTACCACGAGATTATGCCGGAGATAGCAATGGAGGGCATTAATCCTGAAACTCTTGCCTGGCTGCAGAACCATCCGAACTGGGACCCCCGTATCCGGCTGGCTCCGCCGGCTCAGCGCGAGCATCTGAAAGAACAGCTTGCCATGCGTGGCCACCTGCCTTATGGAGGGCATCCGATTACACAAGTCAACTCGGATCTGATAGGCGATGATGAATATGACGGTCTGGTGGGCAGAACGTCTCAGGTTAACGGCCTATGCACATTATCACAGGGCAAAGCCTTCGATGTTGCCATGTTTAGAATGCATCTTGCTATGTTAGCTGATCAGCCAGAAGAAGAAGAAGGGAAAGACGAGGACAAAGAAAAAGATAAGGACAAAAAGAAAGATGAAGAAAAGAAAGAAAAAGAACCCATGATATACGGTATG
>JBARRE010000296.1:0-4909 GCA_049644065.1 Sedimentisphaerales bacterium
GGTCTGTACGCCCAACAATCACAATGAAGTCGGTGAATACCGGCCACCTATGAAGAGCTCAAAGTCAATTAATTAAATCTCTGTTGCCACAAAAATTTCCTTTTAGGCATCCTCGTTACGACATTTCAGCCAGTGTTCGTAGCTTAATTGCTTTAAACCTCGACTTTTACAGCTAAAACATGGAAAAAATTGGTCATCGCCAGGAATCCCAGGTTGAAAGTTGCCTTGCCGCTGGTTAGAATTCGAACCCGTTAAGATTGTACTCTTGCTCATATTATCGCAGGTATCCCAATTAGGGGAAGGACTCATGTTGAAACACGCATCAGTATTCAGTTTGTATGTTGCTGCTGTAGCGCTTCTGTCAGCCCCCGCCTGGAGCGAGCAGCAGCTCGCTGTCCTCAGGTCTGCCGGCGTGCAGGCCAAAGCATTTACCTTTGACGGCAAAGAAGCCCTGGCTGGCTGGGTGATCACTGGTGACGTGACCATCGATGTGGCGAAGGGCCATGAGGGTGGGAGCGGCTCGGTCAAGGTTGGCCCGGGCGGCAAGGCACTACTGAAGCTCCGCGAGAGGGACGAATCGGGCAAGATCGAAGTCTGGATCTACGACGACGGCACTGCGCCCGAGGATGTCAAGGCCAGTCGGCTGGGCCCGCGATGGGGACTGGTGCAAAGCGACGGGAAGGTGTTGGCCGTCGGCATCCTCTACGCCAACTATCTCGGCGGCGCCGAAGGATACACCGCCACGGCCTGTAACGGTAGGAAGTGGTTCGATCAGTTGTTCTGGCTCGGTGTGAATCGTGCCCCGGCCGGCTGGCACAAGTGGACATTCGACTTCGATCCTGAGGTGGGCTTGCAGGTCTTTCACAACGATAAGCAGGTTAATGCGGTGGACTCCCGCAAGACGGGTTTGAAGGGCTTCAGCGCCTTGGCCGTCTGGGGTGACCAGGACAGCGGCAGGAATCAGACAATCTGGCTGGCCGACCTTTCGGTTACTCTGGGCGGCCCGGTGAATGTCCCACCTATCATCGAGGCCGACCCATACGAAGAAGAGGTCGTCGCCGCGGAGATGAGCCAAAGCCGCCCCGTCAGCGTCTATACCGAAGAAAACGCTCCTGCAACACCGAAGCTCGAAGACCTACCGCTGAAACAGAACGTTTCGCAGTACGGCATTACCTGGAAGTTTCAGAAGCCGGCCCGCGTCGGGCAGTTCGTTAACGGCGACTGGTATGTCGTTGGGCCCGTGACTATAGAGGCGATCGACCCCATGCCGCTTTACGGCAGCGAAATCCCCAGACGCGAACTGGACCGAAATGACAGGGACCGCAAGGAAGAGCATCGCGTCCGCAACGGCTTCATGCTCAATCCCCCGGCCAAAATGGAAGTCGCCTACGACAGCGGCGTGCGAAACTGGTTCACCCCATCGCTCATTCAGAGACTGCCGGTGACGATGAAGCCCGGCGATTCGCTTGTCTCGACGATCAGCATGCCCAAGAATCTGGTGCTCCATGCCCAATTGCGGAACAAGATCGAGCGTGGTGTGGATGACAGCAGCCCGATCCGCACTGCGGCGGTTTTGACCTGCGTGGGCGAGCCGCAGCCGGCGGACGCCTTCCGGCCGGGCTTCTGCGACCGCCGGCAGAGGATATACCTGGCCCGAAACCTCAAGCGGGGCCTGTTACGGAAATCCGCCGCGACCAGGAGCATGCCCAAGATCCGGCAGTATATCCGCTTTACCCAGCGGCCCTGGGTGGGAACGTGCTTCTTTGGCTTCGAAGAGCCTGTAGAGAACATGCCGCAGTACGGCCTTGAGTACGGGCGGGTGGTCGGTATCTCCGCATTGTTGCTGTGCACAGATCTACAGCCGCAACAGAAGGAGCCGCTGCTTTTGAACTTCGTCCAGATAGGCATCGACCTGGGTGGTATGGTGCGCGCGGACCATCCCGGCTGGACGGGCTGGGGCGGACACGGCAGTGGGCGCAAACTCCCCATCGTCTTTGCCGGACTTCTTCTGGGCGATGATGAACTGGCCGGCATCAGCTTGTCCTACCCGAAGGTGAGTTTCGGCGAAGATGAGCAGACCGCCTACGGCGATTGCTGGACCGGAGCGAAAGTCGTATTTGCCGGACATTCGGGGATCGATGCGGCCACTGGTGAGGGCCGGTCGCGAGGCAGCGGCTGGGGGCCCTATGAGCATAAGCCGCCTTCGCAGTGGCAGGACGGCCAGAACACAAGCGAGAGTTACCGACGGTGCTGCACGAGCGTTGGCTGGGTGGCACAGGCCCTAGCCCTGCGGCTCATGCAGGCCGAGCAGGCCTGGGGCCACGACGCTTTCTTCGATTATGTGGATCGCTGGATGTATGAAGACGACGACGCTTTTGTAAAAACCATCAAGGAAACGACCGGCCGGGACCACGATAAAGATTGGGCTCGCCAAGGTCAGGCCTGGGATGCCTTCGTCAACGAGATGTGGGCAAAGCACCGCCCGGCGCTCAAGGTGCCGACTGACGGGTGGAAGGAGAAGCATGATTGACAACTGATCTCAGGGCGCACCTTGTCTGTATCGATATGTTATGTGCGCGACCAAGATCCTCTGACACAGGGAGCTATGGCCATATGAAACACCAAACACTTATCTGCTTCACCGTAATCCAAGTCTTTATTTGGGCAGGCTCGTTGCTTTACATCGAGCCCGCGATCGCAGGCACCATTGATGATGTCACAGTTGGGCACACTCAGGCGGCCATGTACGTGGTTGACCAGGCAGCCCCTGGCGCGGCCGACACGAATCCGGGAACTGAGGAGAAGCCCTTCAAGACCGTGCAGCACGCCGCCAACGCGGCCCAGCCGGGCGACACTGTTTACGTCATGGCGGGCAAGTATGACGAACGGGTCAATGTGAAGTCCGGGGGCTCGGAGGGCAAACCTGTTGCCTTCGTGGCGATGCCCAGGCGCTCGGCGACCGTGGGCGGCTTCGACCTGGAGGCGAGTTATATCCGCGTGGAAGGCTTCGAGATCACGGCCGACAAACCGGCCACGGCCGTCCAACTGCGTGCCAGCCACTGCGAAATCCTGGACAACTACATCCACGACATGATGGTGGCCGTCAACGGGACGGTCGGCAAGCCGAGCGCCGATGGCAACACCCGCGACTACTCTGCGGTGGCGCACAACCGAATCGCCTATAACAAGGTCTATCACTGCGAGTACGGCTTCATCCTGGGCGGGGAGGACTGGCTGGTGGAGAACAACGAAGTCAGCCGCCTCTTCATGTACGCCCCGGGCAACAGGTACGATGACTGCGATTACTCGCGGTTCTTCGGCAAGGGCTGCATCCAGCGGTACAACTACTATCACGGCAGTACCCGGCAGGAGATCAAGACCGCGCACGTCGACTGTCTTCAGACCTTCACGAACAACGGCGAGATCGCTATGGATCTGCTCTTCGAATACAACACCTGTTTTGACTTCCATCAGATGTGCATGGTCGAGAGTGCTCCGCACATTGGCAGCGTGCGGGGCTGGACCTTCCGGCACAACATCATTTCGGCCAATTCGCCCTCGATGCGAGGGGGCTGGGGTCCGGACATCATTCAGACGATCGACGTGACCATCGAGAACTGCACCATCTCCACGGTGAATTGGGCCACCATCGGCCTGCGCGGCAAGGAATCGACCGGCGGGCTGATCCGCAATAACATCCTCTGCGAGGCCCAGCGGGCCGTTGTCCACGGTGACCAGGACTTTTCCGCGGCCAACCCGGTGATGGAGTACAACCTGACGTTCAAGACTGCGCCGCTCGCGAGCGGGACAAACATCAACGGCAAGGACCCGTTCTTCGTGGATCCCAAGCAGCGGGATTTCCGCTTGCGCAAAGGCAGCCCGGCCATCGGGGCGGGCAAGAGCGGCGTGACAATTGGGGCCCTGGAGTACCCCAACGTGTATTACGTCGATCCTCGTCATCCGGCCGCCGTGGATGAGCCGGCGCGGGGCTATCCGGCCGTACCGCTGACGAGTCTGGCCAAGGCGTGCGCGATCGCCCAGCCGGGAGAGATGATCATCCTGCGGGGCGGAGTATATCGCGAGGTCCTGGCCCCGAAACATGACGGCGTGACAGTCCGCGCCATGAGGGGTGAGAAAGTGACGATCAGCGGGGCGGACCTGATCGAAGGCTGGAAACGCGAGGTGGACGGCAGTTGGTCGGCGACCCTGGGCGCCGAGCCAAAGAAGCTGCTGCGCGACGGCCAGCCGTGGAGTGAGTTCAGCTATGACAAGGTTGTCAACCGAATCATGGTGAAATCGGGCAGTGATCCTCGGCTGCACGTCTTCGAGACGGTCCTGCGGGAGCAGGGCATCGACCTGGTCGGCAAGAAGGACGCAAAGATTGAGGAGATCACGGTAGTTGACACACTGAACGCGGGCGCGTCGAATCCGTGAGGGGGTAGGTGGGATGTCGAATCGGCTGCGCATCGGTTAGCCGCTCCATGGGAACGATATCCCTCTGCAGATCGTTGACTTTAATGGCGACGGAATTGTTGATGTTGCCGACATGTGCCTTGTGATTTACCACTGGGGCGAAAACTACCTCCTTACAAAAAAATATATAAAAGAGTTAAATTGCCTTGTGCAGCATAGGGATTTTTAACCGGTATCTCCGTTGGCTGTTAGCAAAAATACTTTCATTATAAAGTTTACCGTCGCGTCTCATGGCCAAATAACTGACATTTATTCGGACTCGATTTAGGCAAAATCAGCATCTGTGATGTCAAAATGGAGACATAATGCCAGTGTGCCGCAGCAAGCAGTGTCAGAGATGGGAGTAGGCCTCCCGCAACCGGCTTGCAGGAGCAGGTTGCAAACCACCGTAAGCGGCTTTGGTTAAGAGCCTTGGTCGTGAGCGTTACGGAAAAGG
>JBARRE010000297.1:0-17888 GCA_049644065.1 Sedimentisphaerales bacterium
GGTGGAAACAGCCAACTGTCGTTTCACCAAGTATTGCGACAATCCGGAAATTAATGTTGCGCGGAATTTGCTGCATTCTTCATATGAAGGAAAAGATTTAGTTGCAATAACGAATCCGGAAGGAAAAGAAGTGCAGTTTATGATTGTTCCTTTAAGTGAACAGTATCCATCCACTCAGGCAGACCTCCTTAGAGAAACAGCTTTTAAGATTGGTCAGTATATTCCAAGAGCACAAATAGATAAAATAGTCTCAGAATTTGACAGGTGCTCACACATTTTGGGTGCGGTCTCACTATACACAAATATGCCAATCGCAGGAGCGAAATGGTTTCCAGGGCCCGAATCGCAGGGAACTGCTTTTTCTATGGAATATCATAAAGGTAACCTATACCCATACGGGATTCAGCGGGGCGACACCGTTTATATCATTGAAGACACCGTAAGCAGTGGAGGAACTTTAATAGGTTTAATCAATTTGCTTCGAAATAATGATGTCTATATAGAAGGAGCGGTCTCTGCAGTGGAAAAGAAAGAATACAGAGGAATTCATAGGATTCAAGAAGAAACAGGCATAAATGTTCATAAGATATTAGATGTCTCAATCGCAGGAGATAAAACTCACGTGACATATGACAGATATTTAGCTTAAATCCTGGAGCTGATTTCAAAACCAAAATAATTTAAACCTGCGCCAGCCAAAGGGTGCGTCATCATAGCGACAACCCTTGAAATATCACGCTCTTGTGATAGTATCCTGCCATGGTGTACAATCAGCGCCGGAACAATACGAGCGGGCGGCCGCGTGTACCAGCCGGCGACTTATGCAAAGAGGTGAAATGATGCAAGACATGATGCCCAGGCTGATTAGCTTCTTCGGGCTGTGGGTGATGTTGGCCCTGGCATGGGCGTTGTCGGAAAATCGCAGGCGTGTTCATGTGCGGCTGATCGTGACGGGCATGCTGTTTCAACTGGTCTTTGCATTACTGATCCTGAAGACAGCTCCCGGGCGCATGGTCTTTGACGCGCTGCAGCGGTTTGTAAATGGAGTCATTGCATGCGGGAACGAAGGATCGGCCTTTCTGTTCGGAGAAGGATTTCGGGAACATTATTTCGCGTTCTCGGTATTGCCGCTGATTGTTTTCTTTTCATGTCTGACTGCCGTTCTATTTCATTGGGGCGTGATTCAGAAGATTGTCAAAGTGCTGGCCTGGTCCATGGTGCGTGTGATGGATGTATCCGGCTCTGAGTCACTGGCTGCGGCGGCCAATGTTTTTCTGGGGCACACCGAGGCCCCGCTGATGGTTCGACCTTATCTGGAATCCATGACGCGTTCGGAACTTATGGCCATGTTGACAGGCGGCATGGCTACCATCGCGGGCAGTGTTATGGCGGCGTATGTCGGTCTTGGTATTGATGCGGGTCATTTATTGGCCGCATCGATTATGTCGGCACCGGCCTCGCTCGTGATCGCCAAAATCATGGTGCCCGAACGAGAGATTTCAAAGACCAGGGGACAGGTTCGAGTTGAAGTCCCGCGTCAAGGTCGAAATGTCATCGATGCCGCCTGCAATGGCGCGGGAATAGGCCTGAAGCTCGCACTCAACGTCGGCGCCATGGTATTGGCTTTCGTATGCCTGATCGCCTTAATCAATTGGGGCCTCGATCGAGGCCAGTTCTTAGTAATTTACCTGTCATACGGCGCTGAGGCTGCTGCGGAATTGCCTGAGACCTCTGTGTTGACGTTCGAGAGGATCATCGGGTGGATATTCTGTCCGTTCGCCTGGGTCATGGGAATCCGGACCGAGGATGTACTCAAGGTCTCATCGGTCCTTGGCGAAAAAACTGTGCTCAACGAGTTCATCGCCTACATGGATCTTGTGAAACTGCGTGACCAGTTGAGTCCACGCTCGTTCACAATTGCAACGTATGCACTATGCGGGTTCGCAAATTTCGGCTCCGTTGCCATCCAGATCGGCGGCATTGGTTCCATGGTTCCGTCCCGCCGGGAGGACATCGCCCAACTGAGTTTACGCTCTATGGTCGGCGGTACGTTAGCTGCTTTTATGACCGCATGTATTGTTGGAATGTTAATTTGATATGTTGAGCGGAATTGAAAGGCCTAAAAGTGTCTTCAGATGTGTTAAACGGAAAATCTTGGCGCTGTAGACAGATTCACACCTGTCTGTTTGCTATCACTTTTTCACTGATCCTGATAGGCAAGTTATCAGCATCGGCAATTAGGATTGATGGGGGATTTGAAGACTGGAAAGATGTCAAAGTATGTGCATACGATCCCAGTGGGGACGCCAAAGGCGCGTTTGATATTACGAAAGTATATGCCGCAAGTCAGGGCTCTATCCTCTATCTTAGGTTCGACACGGCTGGCCTCCTGAACATCCAAAACGGTCCGGAAGCTGAAGGAACTTTATTAGTCATAATTGATCTGCCGAACAATCAACAGCTAATACTTGATACGAGAGGCAGGCAGGCCTTTCTAAACGATAGCTTAAAGGAACGAATTCCCTGGGACCGTTTGAAGTACATTGTCGGGCCGACCTATGCCCAGAATGAATTCGAAATACAAATTGACCTGGGCCGATTCAATATAAATCGTGGCGATGCCATAAGCATTCAATTTGACGGCTCCGATCAACTCAGCGCCCCGGCCACATTTACATTTTCACAACCTTCGGAAACACCTAAACGCCGTTCCCATCGCCGATGCCCTGGAACCGACATTAGAATCGTGAGTTTCAATACATATTTCGAAGGTTTGAGCGATCCTAATCGTGAAAACGCGATGGCCCGTCTATTGAATTCCGTCAATGGTGACGTCTATTGTTTTCAGGAGGAGTGGAAAACCGAAGGTCATGGTGAAATTCTGAAACGTTTGATGCCGCTGGAAAATGAAAAAGAATGGCATATCCACAAAGTTCACGGCAATGTCATTGCATCGAAGTATCCCCTGAAAGCTTTGCCGTCAATAAATGACAAGTACGCGGCGGCGTATGTCGAACTGGCCGAAAACCACTTATTCATTATTAATGTTCATCTGAAAGCTATGGGAGATATTGACAGCGAGGAGGATCGACTTCGCATCCGGCAGGCGAATGATATTATTGCCATGATCGATGAAATTCACAAGGGACAATATAGCAAAGATGAAGCACCCGGCACAAAACCGGGAATTGTAATTGTCGGCGATTTCAATTTGGTCGGATCCAGGACGCCTTTGGATTTGATCATCGACAAGAAGGTTCACGGCTTGAAAGACTGGTTGATACCTAACTTGATCGGTGAATCTGTTGTTACCTGGCGCGGAGGATCGCATGCCTCGTTTTCGCCGGGCAAGCTGGATTATGTTGTCTATAGCGCCAAGATTCTTATCCCCGGAAATGGATTCATACTCAATTCCGAGTTATTAAATCGAACGGAACGCAGGCAATTGAGTTTGGATGCTGCCGACAGCAAACTGAGCGATCATCTGTTAATGACCGTCGATTTTCAATTTTCAGATTCCCCGGAAGGTTGATCTGTCGCTTACCCATCTCGTTATCCACCAATTCGAAAAAAATGAGAGAAGATACGCGAAGAGGTTGGTTTGGCTGATTTGAATTTCCGCGCCCTATACCAATAGCGATTAATAAATGCGCTTTACTAAATATGCTCAGCGCACTTATTAATCGGCATTAGTATAATATATAGATAACTAAATATGAGTGCTTAGTTTTGAGTCTTGAGCTTTGAGATGTGTGATTATCCAAAATTCATCGAGCAAGGCTGGCAGATAGGTTCTGGTTCTACCGAAGTGATGTGCAAGGTTCTGACGTGTCGGCTTAAAGGTGCCGGAATGCGTTGGGACAGACCTGGAGCCGATGCAATAATGGCCTTGATTGCTTTGGAGCAGTCAAATACGTGGAAAAGCTACTGGGATGTACGAAAACGGGCTGCATAGACCTGCCAGAATATCTGGTCGCATTTGGGCTAAGAAACAATGGCAAAAGCCGCTCGGATCTGATAGCATACGCAGGAAACTGGGGCTGTTTTCCCCAAATCGTTCCGGATTTTTTCGATATCCATTGAAAATCCCGGTAAAAAAAGGAATTGAATGGATAAATTACAGGAGCAAAAGAATGGTTTGCACTCTTTACAAAGCACGTATGATGAAAAAGTTTGGCCGGCTTTTTCTCGGGCTAACACTCTTATTTTCGCTTGAAGTCTTTGCCGGAGAACCGGATCAGGGTCCCGTTTCGGATTATTTCAATGTCCGCAGTTTCGGTGCCATGGGAGATAGCCAAACGGACGATACTGCGGCATTTCAAAAGGCCCTGGATGCGGCGGAAAAAGCCGGCGGAGGTGTTGTTTATGCTCCTGTCGGCAATTATTTTTTCGCCGGCAATTTGAATGTGCCCAATGCCGTTACTTTGGCGGGCATCTGGCAATCAGTCCCGACACATAACGGCTTGCGCAACGAGGGACTTCCGAAGCCGACGGATGACGGCACAACTTTTTTGGTGACGGGCGGGGCGGGCAGTGAGGATGGCCCGGCTTTCATAACCCTCAACACGAACAGTACCCTCAAGGGAGTAGTGCTGTACTATCCTCAACAAAACATAGATGACGTACCTAAGCCGTACCCCTGGGCAATCGCCATGCGAGGCAAAAATCCGGCGGTTCTTGCAGTGGAAATGCTCAATCCGTACAACGGGATAGATGCTACGCGTAACGAGCGTCACCTGATTCGTGACGTACATGGCCAGCCGCTCCGGCGGGGTGTCCTGGTTGACTCCATCTACGATATAGGGCGGATTGAAAACGTCCACTTCAATCCCTGGTGGAGCATGAAACCGAAGCTGTTCCAGTGGCAGATGGAAAACGGCGAGGCGTTTATCTTCGGCAAATCCGACTGGCAGTATGTCTATAATACTTTCTGCTTCGGTTACAAGGTCGGCTATAAGTTCATACAAGGCAGAAGGGGTATGTGCAACGGCAACTTTCTTGGCATCGGAGCGGACGATTGCTATACGGCCCTTGTCGTCGAGCAATGCGCTCCGTACGGGCTGTTGATTACGAATGGCGAGTTCGTATCGTTTCATGGGCCGGATCCGACCATGATCGGAGTCGAAAAAAGCAATACGGGAAGCATCCGCTTTGTGAACTGCGCGTTCTGGGGCCCGTGTAATCAGATAGCTAAGATCGCAGGGACGGGGACCGTTGGCTTTAGTGATTGTACGTTTGTCCAGTGGGGCGGCAAAAAGGGCGACCGCCCCGCGATACAGGCGCAAAGTGGCTCCGTTCTCATTCGGGGATGCGAGTTTCGACAAGACCGGCCGCAAATCCGGCTTGGAGAAGGTGTCGAACGTGCCATTATCACGGAGAATTTATTCACGGGCTCGGAACGGATCGTCAATCAATCCGAGGGAAACGTACAACTCGGATTTAACGTCAGTAATAAATAATACCAATTTTGATTATGATTTGCGTTTTAGTCATTTCGACCGTAGGGCCACAAAGTGGCCCGAAGTGGAGAAATCTTTTAAAAAAGATTTCTCGACTCCGCTTCGCTGGGCTCGAAATGACACGAATAAGCGCATTGATTATACACAATTGGTATAAATGGGGGGATGATAGGGCGGTAAAGCGAACCGCCCAGACTCGTTCGATTATTACATGACCGGCGTAAGATTATTTTCGCGCGGTTTGCTCATTTTGCTGGCGGTGCTGTTCGAGGATAAGTTCGCTGATCTTCACCGGGACCCTGGCATAGCGTGACATTTCCATCGAGAAGGTGCCTGTCCCTTTGGTCATGCCGCGAATAACCGTGGCATAGCCAAACATGCTTGCCAGCGGGACCTCGGCTTGAACAACCGTGTAGCTGTCCCGGGCCTCTGTTGCCAGGATGATTCCTCGCCGGGAGTTCAGGTCGCCGACGACCGGGCCCTGATATTCGCCCGGCATTTCGATCTCGACAGTCATGATCGGTTCGAGCAGGCAGGGCCTGGATTTCTTGAATACTTCGATGAAGGCGTCTCTGCCAGCCGTGCGGAACGCCATCTCGCTGGAGTCAACCGAATGATACGAGCCATCGTCAAGACACATTTTGCAGCCGACAATTTCATAACCCGCGAGCGGGCCTTTCTTCATCGCCGCTTGAAAGCCCTTGTTCACCGCGGGAATGTATTCGCTGGGGATTCTTCCCGATTTAATGTTGTCTTCGAACTCGTACGAGGATTCGTTGTCCTGGGACATCGGAATCAACCGGCCGACCACGTGGGCATACTGCCCAGATCCGCCGGTCTGTTTCCTGTGCTTGTGGTTGAATTCGGCTTCGACCGTCGGGGCCTCGCGATAGCTGACGTTCGGGACACCGACAATCACCTCAGCCTTGAATTCACGGCGCATGCGTTCGATATAAACGTCGAGGTGCAGTTCTCCCATGCCGGCTATAATCGTCTGGCCGGTTTTCGGATCGGTGGAAACGCGGAAGGTCGGGTCTTCTTTCATGAACCGGCTGAGTGCCTTGGCCATGCGTTCCTGGTCGGCGGAGCCGGCCGGCGTGACAGACAAGCTGATAACCGGGTCGGCAATGAAAATACTTTCGAGAGAATAGTTAATGCCGTCGCCGCAAATAGTGTCACCACTGGCGCAATCCACAGACAGCAGGGCGATAATATCGCCGGGGCCGGCATCGGTAATGTCCTCGCGGTCGTTTGCGTGCATACGGACAATTCGGCCGATCCGCTGCATTCGATTCGTGCGTGCGTTGCGATATTGCCGGCCCCTAACGATTCTGCCCTGATAGACGCGTACATAACTCAACTGACCGAAAGATTCGTCCGCAATCTTGAAAACCATCGCCACCAGTGGGGCATCGGGGTCGCTCGCCAGCGGGATTTCCGTGCCCTCGTTGTCGTGATCGCGGGCGAAGCTGGAGCGGTCCATGGGGCTGGGAAGGAAATCGCACACGGCATCCATCAGGGGCTGAACGCCCTTGTTCTTGAACGCCGAGCCCATCATCAGCGGCACAATGTCGCGGTTGATTGCAGCTTCGCGAATCGTCCGGCGGATCATATCCTGCTCGACAGGTTTCTCTTCCAGCAGCAGTTCCATCATCTCGTCGTTGTACATGCTGAGAGCGTCGAGCATCTCGTCTCGCGCTTTTGCCGCCTTATCGGCGTACTCGGCGGGGATCGGTCCTCGGACGACCTGCTCGCCTCCGCTGCCCTCGAAGGTGATTGCCCGCATGGTAATCAGGTCGATGACGCCCTGAAAGCTTTCGGCCACTCCCATGTTGATCTGGATGTGGACTACGTTCAGGCCGAGTTTTTCTCTCAGGTCCTGACGCACCCGTTCGGGATCGGCGCCGACACGGTCCATTTTATTGATAAAAGCGATTCGCGGCACGCGGTACCGTTTCATCTGCTGGTCGACGGTAATCGACTGGCTTTGAACGCCGCCCACCGAACAGAGGACCATTATCGCCCCGTCCAGGACTCGTAGCGAACGTTCGACTTCCACGGTGAAATCCACGTGGCCGGGAGTGTCGATCAGGTTGATGCTCTTGTCGTTCCATGTGACCTGGGTCGCTGCCGACGTGATTGTGATGCCGCGCTCGCGTTCGAGGTCCATATAGTCCAGTGTTGCCCCGCCTTCGTTGGCGTGGACTTCCTGCATGCGATGAATACGCCCGGTATAATACAAAATTCGCTCGCTCAGCGTTGTTTTGCCGGAGTCGATATGTGCCGAAATTCCAATATTTCTGATTCTTCTAATCTGCTTCATTTTTTCTCAATGCTATTACTTAATTACAATTTTAATTATCTTGTCGCCAGGCCCGTCAGAAGCCCGGACAACACTTATACGTTCGGCCTTGTTGGTGAACAACCGCCAACAGTTTTTCAGGGTATTCCGCAAATTAGAGGTGAGTAAAAGGTGCTTACTGTCCACAAATAGCGAAACCATGTATTATATTACAGTTAAAATTCTAAAGCAAGGAAAAAATGGCGATTATTGCAAAAAAATTACAAATAATTGAAATAGGCTTTCCGGTGCAAATATAAGGTCTATAGCTGGGAGTGTTGCGTATTTATTCTGACAGAAGGATATATGGACATGCAAACCATCGGCGTTGTTATACTATTGTGCCGGAATTTGGTTCACCGACGGTCAAACCCCGGCAGACATACTCTCCAGAAATTCCTTATTGGTTGGGTATTTCTTGAGAAGCTTGAAGAGGGAGTCCAGAGCCCCGCGTGGCCCGTAGTTGGACAAAACACGCCGGAGCGTGGCAAGGCCGCGGGTATGGTCATCGCTGTAGAGCTTAGCTTCCTTTCGGGTGCCGCTGGCCGGGATGTCGATCGAAGGGAAGATTCTGGCCTCGGCCAGAGTGCGGTCCAGGACGATTTCGCTGTTGCCCGTTCCCTTGAACTCTTCGAAGATTAGCTGATCCATCCGAGAGCCTGTATTGATCAGACACGTTGCTATAATGGTGGCGGAGCCTCCGTTTTCAACTTTGCGCGCAAGGCCGAAGAGGCGGCGGGGGATTTCCAGAATGCCTGCTTCCAATCCGCCGCTCATAGTCTGGCGACGCGGTGCACCTCGCCGGCGGCCCCTGTTGTTGAAAGCCCTTCCCATTCGCGTGAGACTGTCGATCAGCAGGATTATCTCTCTGCCGCATTCCAGCTCCGTTTGTATATGGGCAAGCATCAGCTCGGCGAGCTCGGCGTGTTCGTCTGCGCTGTGGTCGCTTGTACTCGCTACTACTTCAGCCCCCTCCACGGACCTGCGAAAATGGGTGACTTCCTCGGGCCGCTCATCCACCAGCAGCACGATAATACGGCTTTCAGGGGAGCATTGCCGAATCGCCTGGACGATTTGTTCCAGGAGAACAGTCTTTCCCGCCTTGGGCGGCGAGATGATCAACTGTCGCGTGCCCTTGCCGATTGGCGCGATGAGGTCGACGATACGCATGCTCTCCTGGCCGGAATTGCCCAGGTCAAAACGTTCGTGCGGATCGATCGCCACCAGATCGGTAAACCGCGGGCGTTTACGGAAGGCCTCCGGTTCCATGCCTCCCACCGACTCGATGGACACCAGCTTTCTTTTGCCTTTCTTTCGTTCGACCTGGCCGGTAACGGTTACTCCTTCGGTGAGATTAAGTCCGCGAATCAGATCCGGCTGAACCATCACCTCGGCCGGCCCCGGTCGATAAGAACGTTCGGCTGTTCTGATCACATATTGCTGTTTTTTGACGCGTTTCAATATTCCAGTAATTGTATCGGCCATCAAAATGTTCCGTTTAAATTTCTCCAGAGATAAATGGTGAAAGAGAAAACGCTTGTATCATACAACATTATCCAGCATTGGCAAGTAGTTGTCGATGGACTTAAGCATTATTTTCATCGACTCTAAAATGGTAATCTAATGAATCGCGAAAGTCTCGGTTAATCCACCGACACTGACCTTAAACTCACCCGGCTCGACAATGGGTGTATTCTCACGGCCTATGAATGCGAAGTCGTCCCAACCAAGCTCAAACTTGACCGTCTGGTTCTGGCCGGGCGAAAAAGGCACCTTGCTGAACCGCTTGAGCGATTTGACCGGGGGCGTCACGGTCGCGACTATATCCGAGAGGAAAAGCTGAACAATCTCGGCTCCTTCACGTTGACCCGTATTAGTGACGTTTACCGTAACCGTAAGAGTATCGTTTGCCGAGAGCTTATTCTTGTCAAGCTGCAGATCATTGTACTTGAAGGTCGTATATGACAATCCATGCCCGAACTCCCACTGCGGATCGAATTTATTGGGGTCCGCATCCTCGCTTTTCTTATGATCGTAGCAAACGTACCACCCGGAGTATTTCGGATACGTAAATGGTAATTTTCCGCTCGGATTCGCATCGCCAAAAAGAACGTCGGCGACTGCCTGTCCGCCCTCCATACCGGGCAGATAGGCCATCAGAATCGCACCGGCATGGTCGACGATCGTTCGAATTACTCTGGGCCGGCCCTGGGTCAGAACCATAACGATGGGCTTACCTGTTTTGGCAAGCTCCTGCACAAGGCGAATCTGCGGAGCAGTCAGCATCAAATCGTCGATATTGCCGGGCGTCTCGCAATAAGTCGGCTCACCCAGACACGCCACGATTACATCCGCACGGCTCGCCGCCGAGACCGCCCTTGAAATATCCAGTTCCTCGTCAAATGTCACTCCCTCAATATACTCAACACGACTTGTACCGGCTTTGTCCTGTATCGCCTCCAGGATTGTCGATTTCTCATGCGGATAGAGGGCCTCGTTGTCCCCCTGCCAGGTAATTGTCCAGCCCCCGTTAAGTAAAGAAAGCTTATTGGCGCATGGCCCCGTCACAAGAACCTTCATGCTTTTGCCGAGCGGCAAAATGTTGTTCTCATTCTTGAGCAGTGTCATCGCCTCTCTCGCCGCCTGGAGATTCACCTGACGTGAGGCATCCGTTGCGAACTGCTCTTTGAGCTGCTTATTCGGATACGGCTTCTCAAAAAGCCCGAGCCGGAATTTGACTCGCAGGATATCAGCCACTGCCTTGTCGATGCGGCTCATCGGAACCTCGCCGGTTTTGACAAGGTCTACAAGGTGGTCGTAAAAGCTGTAATCATAGGGCACCATGCTCATATCCACCCCCGCCATCACAGCCATCTTGACCGCTTCTCGCTGATCTTTCGCCACCATCTCCCGTTTATAGAGATTATCTATATCCGCCCAGTCCGAAACGACAAAACCATCGAAGCCCAGCTCGCCTCGCAGCAGATCGACCAGCAGGAACCTGTCCGAATGGACGGGAATTCCGTTGATCTCCGATGAGTTTACCATGACCGTTGCTACGCCTGCTTTGGCTGCCGCCGCAAAAGGTTTCAGGAATAGCTGCCTTAGCTGCCGCTCCGGAATATAGGCCGGCGTCCGGTCCTTGCCAGACAGTGGTACGCTGTAGCCGAGGTAGTGCTTCATGCAAGCCGCCACTTTCGTGGGCTGAGATATGTCATTGCCCTGCAGCCCTTCGACATACGCCGCCCCCATTACCGAGCTAATGTATGTATCCTCCCCGAACGTCTCCCAATGCCTCGACCACATCGGATTTCTGCCAAGCCCCAGGACCGGGCTGAAGTTCCAGGGCATCCCCGACGCTCGCACCTCCAGGGCGGTTATCTCGCCCTCCGTCCTTACGAGGTTTACGTTGCCGGTTGCCGCCATTGCGATGTGTTGTGGAAATATCGTAGCCCCCAGGGTATAGTTCGCCCCGTGAATCGCATCGATCCCGTAAATGATGGGAATCCCCAGCCTTGTCTGTTTTGTTGCCATATCCTGCATTTGCGTGATGATTTCCTGCCAGTTATCCACGGACCGTGCCTGTCCGCCGCAGTTCAGGACAGATCCGACCTGATGCTTGACAATCGCATCCTGCAGCTTCTTCTTATCGAGTTTCAGCGACCCGTCTTTGCCGGTCTGGCCCGCCACGACCTCCAATGTCACCTGAGTCATCTGCCCGACCTTTTCTTCCAGCGTCATTTTCGCAAGCAACTCGTGGATCTTCTTTTCTGTCTGCTTGTCGGTTGCAGTGGTCCGGACGCTCGCACAACCGATCACCCAGACCAGCACCGCCATCGCTATAACTGTAATCGCACACTTTCTCATTTCTAATCCTTTCCGATTTGCCCTTGAATAACACCTTGCTTTATTTTGCTATATGTCTCTAAACTGCCAGATAATAACACACAATTTCGTCCTGCAAAACCACAAAATCTTTTCGATTTGCCATTTGAATCCGTATAGTTCAGCACATGCCGTGAAAAAACGTTTCCGTTTGACACAAACACGATATCAACTTACAATCACGCTGACAAGGAACCATCGCGTGTAATTGTTGTTCCGGAATATGCTATTAATCATGAAATGAGGTAAAGGATTATGGATAGAAGAAACAATAGCCCGAATCTTTCCCGCCGCACGTTTCTAAAGACAACCGCAGCTTCAATCGCAGCGGCCTGTGCAGTTGGCTCCGGCTGTAATGGAGAAATGAAGCTCGGAAAATCAAAGCGTAAAATCCCGCTGGGTTTGCAACTGTATTCCGTCAGGGCGGAATGTCAGAAGGACCTGCCGGCCACAATTAAAACCGTCGCTGACATTGGTTACCAGGGCGTCGAATTTGCCGGCTATTATGACTATAGCGCAAAAGACATTCGTAAGCTGCTCGATGACAACGGCCTGAAATGCTGCGGCACCCATGCCCAGCTCGACACGCTGCTCGGCGACAACCTGCCGAAGACCATAGAGTACAATAAAATCATCGGCAATAAATACCTGATAGTTCCCTGGCTCGATCCGAAAAAGTATGGCTCGGTCGAAGGCTGGAAAAACGCCGCCGACATGTTCAATGAGCTGGCGGAAAAAGTCGAACCGCACAAAATGCAGGTCGGCTACCACAACCACTCGCATGAATTCAAAGCCGTCGACGGTCAGGTCCCGTGGGATATCTTCTTCGGTAACACCCGCAAGGACGTCATCATGCAGTTCGACACCGGCAATGCCATGCAAGGTGGTGGAGACGCGATACCCTATTTGAAACGATACCCCGGCAGGGCCGTCACCGTCCATTTGAAGGAGTACTCTGCCACAAATAAGAACGCCATCGTTGGTGAAGGCGACATCCCCTGGGAAGAGCTGCTCAATCTCTGCGAGACCATCGGAGGCACCAAGTGGTACATCATAGAAGAAGAAAAAGACGTCTATCCTCCGCTGGAAGCCGTTGAGCTATGTTATAAGAACTTCAGAAAAATCCGCCCGGCGTAATCTTCTTCGGTTCCAAAAGTATTTACATAACCCCCGGTTTGCCGCCGGGGGTTTTCTTTTACCGCCATCCCCTGCAATCAACCGGGGATTTGCTAAACAGTAACCAAGGTAATTGCTTTTTACGGCAGGATTTGGTATCTTGTTTAACAGTAAAGATATTACGGTAAATCTATATTAACTTTTAATATGCACCAACGCACACAAACGGAATTAGAGACAAAGGGACTTGTATTCGATATCAAGAGGTACGCCATACATGATGGCCCGGGAATCCGTACTACAGTGTTTTTCAAAGGCTGTCCTTTGAAGTGCCTGTGGTGTCATAATCCGGAAAGCTGGAAGGCTCATGTCGAACTCGGACTTCGCGAGGACCGATGTCTCGGATGCGGTCAATGTGCAGAGGTATGTCCACACGAGGCGATTTCGCTTGTTGAAAACCATTCTGTAACAGATGTGGAGAAATGCGTACTTTGCGGCCGATGCGTAGATGTTTGTCTGGCCGGCGCCAGGCAGATCATCGGGCGGGAGACGACCGTTAGCGAGGTCATAGCCGAAGTCGATCGGGACGTCATATTCTACGACCAGTCCGGCGGCGGCGTCACGTTCTCCGGAGGCGAACCGTTGATGCAGCCGGACTTTCTTATTGCTCTGCTGAATCGATGCCGGGCGCGGAATATACACACTGCGGTGGATACGAGCTGTTACGCGGAGCCGGAAATTGTGGAATCGGTTGTTAACAAAACCGACTTGTTTCTCTGTGACCTCAAGCACATGGACAATGAAATGCACGAGCGTTTTGCCGGCGTAGGAAATAATTTGATTCTGGATAATATCAGGCGTATCGCGCAGGCGGGCAAGAAAATCGTAATCAGGATCCCGATCATTCCGGGCTTCAATGACGAGACGGCGAATATCGAAGCGACCGGCAAATTTGCAGCGTCGCTGCCCGGAGTCGGCAGAATAGACATCCTGCCCTTTAACCGTGGAGGGATTGAAAAATCGACTCGACTCACGGGTGAGATTAAATCCATGCGGATTGAGACTCCCGATGAGGGACAAATGAACTCGATAGCAGAGAGTCTGAGCAAATACGTATTCGAAGTCAACATTGGTGGTTAGTGATATGAATGAAAGAGTAGAAAAACTAAAAAAACAAAGTGTTGAGATCAGGCCTTATATCTCTACCGAACGAGCAGAGCTGATGACCGATTTCTACCAGAGCGATATTCCCCAGCGCGAATCTGTTGCAGTCTGCCGCGCCCTGTCTTTCAAGCACCTTATGGAGAACAAAACCATCTGTATCAATGATGGCGAATTGATTGTCGGCGAGCGCGGCCCGGCACCGAAAGCCACGCCGACCTATCCCGAGCTATGCTGCCATACGATGGATGACCTGCGCATACTCAACAGCCGGGATAGAACCCCCTTTGTGGTTTCGCAAGAGGTTAGAAATATCTACAGCGAGAGAATCATTCCCTTCTGGAGAAGGCAAACCATGCGGGAAAAACTCTTCGCCTCGATGGAGGAAAAGTGGCACCAGGCTTTTAATGCCGGAGTGTTCACCGAGTTTATGGAGCAGCGCGCTCCCGGCCACGCCATCCTTGACGACAAGATTTATCGCAAAGGTATGCTGCAATTTAAAAATGAAATAGTGGAGAACCGGAAAAAACTCGACTACTTCAATGATCCGAGCGCCTATGAAAAGGACCAGGAATATCAGGCGATGGATATCTGTGCCGATGCAGTTATTGTTTTCGCTCAAAGGCACGCCGAAAAGGCGACACAGCTTGCACAGCAAGAAAGCGATCCTGTTCGCCGCGGCGAGTTGGAACGGATCGCCGAGGTCTGTTCGCACGTGCCGGCTAATGCGCCGCGCAATTTCTGGGAAGCATTGCAGTCGTATTGGTTCGTACACTTGTCCGTGATTACGGAATTGAATACGTGGGACTCCTTCAATCCTGGCCGTCTCGATCAGCATTTGCTGCCGTTCTACGAAAAGGGCTTGCAGGAAGGAAACTTAACAGATCAGCAGGCCAGAGAGCTTCTGCAGTGTTTCTGGATAAAGTTCAATAACCAGCCCGCTCCGCCGAAAGTTGGCGTTACCGAGGAACAAAGCGGAACCTACACCGACTTTGCATTGATTAACATCGGTGGGGTAACGCCGGCCGATGGCAGTGACGCAGTCAATGATGTTTCATATATGATGCTGGATGTAGTCGAAGAGATGCGCCTCACCCAGCCGAGTTCCTGCATTCAAATCAGCATGAGAAACCCCGACCGGTTCCTGAAACGCGCCTGCGAAGTCATTCGCACCGGATTCGGGCAGCCTTCGGTTTTCAACACCGATGTCATTATCAAGGAGATGCTCCAGGACGGCAAGAACATAACGGATGCCCGTACCGGCGGTCCCAGCGGCTGCGTGACGGTCAGCTCGTTCGGCAAGGAAAGCTGCACCCTGACAGGCTACATCAACTGGCCCAAGATTTTCGAACTTGCCTGCAATGACGGTGTTGATCCTAATTCGGGCGAGCAGGTTGGGCCACAAACCGGCGACGCCCGCAAATTTGCTTCTTATCGGCAGCTAATGGATGCATACAGGCAGCAGCTCAGGTATTTTATCGACCTGAAAATCAGAGCCAATAATATCATCGAACGGCTCTATGCCAATTACATGCCCGCACCCTTCATGTCAATTCTGATGGATGATTGCATCGCCCGCGGTCTCGACTACCACAACGGCGGCGCGAGATATAATCCGACCTATATCCAGGGCGTTGGTATTGGTACGTTAACCGATTCGCTGGCGGCGGTGAAGTGTCATGTTTTCGATGAGCAGAACATCTCGATGGATGAATTATTAAAAGCGATGCAGGCTGATTTTCAGGGACACGAACACCTGCGGCGAAAGCTGCTCTACAATACACCCAAATATGGCAACGACGATGATTACGCGGACGAAATCGCTGAAGATGTCTTTAACGTTTATTACGACCTGCTCAACGGTCGCCCGAATACCAAGGGTGGTAAGTATCGTGTGAATCTTCTTCCCACGACGGTACATATTTATTTCGGCTCTGTAGTGGGCGCCCTCCCGAACGGTAGAAAAGCCGGTGAGACGGTCTCCGAAGGTATTTCACCGACCCAGGGCGCCGATACGAAAGGGCCGACCGCTGTTGTCAAGTCGGCGGCCAGAATCGATCACGCACGCACCGGTGGAACCCTTTTGAATATGAAATTCAATCCGCAGGTGCTTGCCGGCGAAGGTATCGATAAGCTGCTTCATCTGATAAGGTCCTACTTCAAGCTGGACGGCCACCATATCCAGTTCAATGTCATTGACGCCGAAATGCTAAGGAAGGCCCAGCAGAATCCCGAACAGCATCGCGACCTGATCGTAAGGGTCGCAGGTTACAGCGATTACTTTGTGGAAGTGGGGCGAGACCTGCAAAATGAAATTATCGCCCGCACCGAACAGCGGTCACTGTAGGGGCAGGCCCGCGTGCCTGCCCTGGGCAACCACATGGGGTTGCCCCTACGAATTTTGATGTGGAGACTTATTATGGAGAGAATATTGGTTTTGCTCACTGTGTTTGTCGTACCTGTTTTTCTTGCCGGCTGTGGCCCCGCCGCTAAGCAAGGACAATTGGAGCGGTTTATCGAAGCTCATGTCGCAAAAGTCGAACCTTTGACAAAGGAGGCAAATCTTGCCTATTGGGATGCAACAACAACAGGCAAAACGGAATATTATGACAGGTTCAGCGAATTACAGCTTGAAATCAGCCGGCTCTATAACAATCCTCAGGATTTCGCCTTTATCAAGGGCATAAAAGAATCGGGCCGGATTAAAAATGCCAGGCTGGCCCGGCAGTTGGACAAATTATACTACGCTTACCTGCCGAATCAGGTGGAGCCGGACCTGCTAAAAGAAATAGTTGGCCTGGACGGCAAGATCCAGGAAAAGTACAGCAGCTATCGCGGAACGATGGATGGCAAAAAAGTCACCATGAGTGACATCTATAACATTTTGACAACGGAAAAAGACTGCCGTAAAAGGGAACTGGCATGGAAGGCAAGCAAACAGGTGGGGAATGTGATTGTTGGCGATCTCACCAAGCTGGTCAAGCTGCGCAACGAAGCGGCACAAAAAGTTGGTTTTGACAATTATCATACTCTTACCATCGTCACGGGCCAGCAGAATGTAAAAGAGCTCGACCGCATTTTCGATGAGCTTTGCGAATTGACAACCGAACCGTTCTCCCGGTTAAAAAATGAGCTGGATATCATCCTGGCGGACAGTTATGGCATTGCCGCCGGGGATTTGATGCCGTGGCATTATCATGATCCTTTCTTCCAAAGGACGCCGTTGGTCTATGACCAGGATTTGGACCTTTATTACAAGGACAAAGACGTCAGGAAATTGGCGGAAGAATATTACGTCGGCGTCGGCCTGCCTGTGGATGATATCCTCGCAAAGAGTGATTTATACGACCGTGAAGGTAAATACCCGCACGCTTTCAGCCATGATATAGACCGGCGGGGGGATGTTCGTATTTTGTGCAATCTTCAAAACACCGAACGCTGGATGGAGACGATATTGCACGAATTGGGTCATGCGATTTACAGCAAATACCACTATCGTAATGAGCCCTGGCTGCTCAGGGAGCCGGCCCACAGTTTTACCACCGAGGCGATAGCGATGTTTTTCGGCCGGTTGAGCCGCAATGCCGCATGGATGCAGGAGATGCTCAATCTGTCTGAGAAAGAACGAATGGAGATTGAAGAGGTCAGCAGGAAATACCTGCGATTTCAGCAGGTTCTTTTTGCCCGCTGGGCCCTGGTGATGTACAACTTTGAAAAGCAGCTTTATGCCGATCCCGACCAGGATTTGAATAACCTGTGGTGTCAGCTTGTTGAAAAGTACCAGTTTATTAAAAGACCGCCGGGACCTGTTGACGCCGGCTGGGCTTCCAAACTGCATTTTACATCTGCGCCGTGTTATTATCACAACTACATGATGGGTGAATTGTTGGCTTCGCAACTGCACCACCACATTGTAGGGGCAACCC
>JBARRE010000298.1:0-2521 GCA_049644065.1 Sedimentisphaerales bacterium
TTGGTATAAAATGCGCTGAACTTCTGCGCCAGCTCGTAAAGGTAAGCGGTCAGGTAGTTCGGCCTGTAATCGGCGGCAGCCGATTGTATCGCCTCGCCATAACGAACCAAGTATTTCGCCAAGTCCAATTCCGCCGGCTCGGTCAGGCTCAGAGATTCTACGCCGGCGAGTTCCGCCTCGATATCCACGTCCTTGCTCTGCGCCTTTCGCTCGATAGATTTTATCCGGGCATAGGCGTACTGCATATAAGGGGCTGTGTTGCCGTCCATCGCCAGCATCTTATCGAAGCTGAACACGTAATCGCTCGTTCGATTGTTGGAATAGTCGGCGTACTTGACTGCACCGATGCCGACCGCTTTGGCAATTTCGGTTTTTTTGTCTATGGGCAAATCCGGATTCTTTTCTTCGACGACCGACATCGCCCGCTCCACCGCCTCATCCAGCAGCTCTTTCAATTTTACGTTTTCACCCGAGCGAGTCTTTAACGGCGCGCCGTCCTCACCCAAAACGCTGCCGAACATAACATGCGAAAGCTCGATGTCGTCACGCGTCCAACCAGCCATCTTCGCAACCGCAAACAGCATCTCAAAATGCAGCTTCTGCCGGGAATCAGTGACATACACGATGGCATCCGCTTTCAATTCGTCAACCCGATAACGCAACGCCGCCAAATCCGTCGTCGCATAAAGATACGCCCCATCCGACTTGCGAATAATAAACGGTAGCGGGTCACCTTGCTTATTCTTGAATCCCTCTGGGAAGACACAGATTGCGCCGTCGGACTCATTGGCAAGGCCCTTGTCCTGAAGCTCACCGACAACATCGGGCAGACTGCTGTTATACGTACTTTCACCGCGAACATGTTTGTCCCTAAGAAGAACGCCAAGTACATCGTATGTCTCCTGACATTCTGCAAGAGATGCTCGAACAATGCTATTCCAGAAACTGACCGCATCAGATTCATGTCTTTGCAGACTAACAACCCAATCTCGTGATTCTTTCGCAAAATCAGGATCGGAATCGTATCTCTTCTTTGCCTTTCGATACAATTCCTCCGTATCAGAAACAGACAATCCCTCAGTCAAGGGCTGATCCGTAGTTCCCTCAAAAGCTGATGCCATACGATAATCAAAAACATATTTTATAAGCATGCCGAACTGAGTTCCCCAGTCGCCGATGTGGTTTTGGCGGATTACTTTGTGGCCTAATGTTTCGAGGATTCGGCAGATGCAGTCGCCTATGATGGTGCTTCGCAGGTGGCCGACGTGCATCTGCTTGGCGATATTGGGACTTGAAAAATCAACGACGATGGTTTTCGGCTCAGGCGTTTTTTCTATGCCGAGGCCGGCAGAGTCTTGATTGATTTCAAGCAGCTCGCCGGCAACGAATTCTGCTTTAAGACGCAAATTAATAAAACCGGGTCCAGCGACCTCCGGCGGCTCGCAGATATCGCCCAAATCCAGATTCTTCACTACCTCTTCGGCGAGCTTTCGCGGATTGGTCTTCAACTTCTTCGCCAACCCCATGATGCCGTTAGCCTGATAATCGCCGAACTTAGCATCCGTCACCGGCCGAACTATGGCCGCACAATCCTCACGCCCCGCAACCGCGGCCATCGCCGCACTGATTCGTTCCTCAAGTATGTCTAAAGCAGCCTTCATCAAATAATCAATAGTCAATCATCAATAATCAATCGCTCTGCGTCTCCCCAGAGCAGTTCGAGGTCGTAGTAGTCCCGGAATTCGGCGTCGAAGATGTGTATAACTACGTCGACGAAATCGAGCAGGATCCAGCGTCCTTGATCATAGCCGGCCCTGCCGAAACGCTGCTGGCCCTGCTTTCTTGCAACGTCACAGATTTCGTCGGATACGGAGCGCATTTGCCTGTCGCTCGTACCGGTTGCAATCATAAAATAGTCGGTGGCCGGCGATATGCCCGTCAGGTCCAGAACCACAATATTGGTGCAATGCCGCTCTGCCGCAAGCTTGGCGGCAGTCAAGGCTAATGCTTTTGCCTTTGAATTTTGCTTTTTCGTCAAATTCTATATCCTCAGATTTAATAAAAAACGGGGCGGCCAATCAGGCCACCCCGATAGATTACAAATATTACACAATAACGTCAATAGATTCAATATTGAAAGTGTTGATTAGAGAGTATAAACAGCTTAACGATTGGAGAGAACGTTATTGAGAGCTGTGTTGCGGATAAAATCTGATATTCCCTTGAATCCAAGATTCATCGCTGCATTAGCAAACAGCAGTTTTTCTTCGGCGGTCAATCTAACATTTACCTGTTCGGTGCGCCTTCCTGCGGATGCCGGCTGCGGTGGTCTTTGGCCGCACTCGATCATCGTCGCAACCGCAACCATCAGAGCTTCTTCTACAGTTCTGTAGCACTTCTCAGGGGTCTTGGCGTCTGCAAAGACGGTAGGAAGCTCAACAGAGCTGCCGATGAAACCCAACCTCTCATTACGCTCAAGTATGATACGGTAATCAGCCACAATCTTCCCGGCTTTGCGCAC
>JBARRE010000299.1:0-5382 GCA_049644065.1 Sedimentisphaerales bacterium
CCTGCCCTTGTATCTTAGATTCCAGGGGATATAACAAGATGTAACGTTCTTTAACAACAGTATCGTTCGGGCGGGTTTGTGGGTTGCAACCCACAAACCCGCGGCGGCAGCCGAGATCGTCCTGCCCTTGGGCATAAACCCGTGCTCAACGTGATCCGACAGCCGTCCTATCTCAATAGTCCGAACAGTCGCATGGGCCATTGTATCCCGGTGAGCCCGCATTGCAAGGATGGACATTATGAGAAATTGCATTGGTATCGACGTGGCTAAACAGAATTTCGATCTGCACAGCCTTAAAACCGGACAAGACCGACGGATGGAAAATTCCACCGATGGTATCCGGCAGTGTGTTGCACTCTGCAACAAAATCAGACCGGTGTTGATTGCCATGGAAGCCACCGGCGGCTACGAACTAACCTTGGCCGCCACTCTTCAGGCCGAAGGATTTGCAGTCGCCGTAGTCAACCCCAGACGCATTCGAGACTTCGCCAGGGCCGCAGGTCAAATAGCCAAAACCGACAAGCTGGATGCTCGTATCATCGCTCAGTTTGCCGCCACGATGGAACCGATGCCGACCGAACGAATCAGCGAAAACACGCAAAAACTCAAGGCTTTGGTTGCCCGGCGAAATCAATTGGTTGGACTGCATACCGCCGAATCCAACCGGCGGGAACACGCCGACGGCAAGGAGATTCGACGCAGCATCGCTGCTGTTCTGAAAGTCATCGAAGCTCAACTGAAAACCATTGATCAACAGATTAAGGAACACATCGAAAATACACCACAGCTTCGGCAACGCTCTGAAATCCTCGACTCGGTTCCCGGGATTGGTCCGACCACCGCTCACATGCTGGTAACGGAGTTGCCGGAACTGGGACGACTCAACCGCAGACAAATCGCCGCGTTGATTGGAGTTGCACCTATGGCACGCGACAGCGGGACCTTTCGCGGCAAACGCATGACCGGTGGAGGACGAAAAAAAATCCGCAGCCGATTATTTATGCCGACGCTCGTAGCGGTTCGGCATAATCCGATATTGAGAGCTTACTACAACAAGCTGCTCAGCCGGGGAAAATGTAAGATGGTTGCACTGGTTGCAGTGATGAGAAAACTGATCTGTATCTTGAATACCATGGTTAAAAACAATCAAAAATGGAATCCTAATTTAAAAAAATCTCTTGATTTTTAAGACAGTCGCTGAGCGAAGCCGAATGGGCCAGCATCCAGGCTTTGGAATTAGTTCTTGCGCCATTCTGTCATTCCCGCGAAGGCGGGAATCCATGCTGAATAGTCCTGTATTTTCTTGCATTGACGACAATAATTATGTATAGTGGCATATGGAAATGGCCATTTAATAAAGGAGGTGGTAAAAATGGTGGTAACCAATCTAACGACCTGTCTGAAGATATCGCTGCTCATACTGGCGGCGCTATGCACGGCTGCTGCGGGAAAGACTATCTACGTCGACGATGACGCCGCCGGGGCTAATGACGGCACAAGCTGGGCTAATGCCTATAATTATCTTCAGGATGCCCTTGCCGATGCCAATGATAACGATAAGCCGATTGAAATTTTTGTTGCTAATGGCACTTATATGCCAGACCAAGGAGCTGGAATTACACCCGGCGACCGCGAAGCAACATTCCAACTCATCAATGGCGCAACGCTCAAAGGCTGTTATGCCGGTCTCGGCGAATCTGACCCAAACGCACGAGATGTCGATCTGTACAAGACCATCCTGAGCGGCGATCTGGCCGGCAATGACATGCCGAACTTCACAAACAACTCCGAGAACAGCTACCATGTTGTCACCGGTAGCGGCACCAATCCGACGGCGATTATCGACGGATTCACCGTCACCGGCGGCAATGCAAACGGTTCGGAGCAAAATTTTGCGGGCGGCGGGATGTATAATAACTCCGGTAGCCCTACAGTAACTGACTGCGCTTTCGCGACAAACTCAGCAGACACCGGCGCGGGGATGTCAAACGACTTCTCCAGTAATCCAAACGTCACAAACTGCAGATTCAGCGGAAACTCCGCCACGTCGGGCGGCGCGATGGCCAATTCCAACAAAAGCAGCCCAACGGTGACAAACTGCACGTTTACCGGGAACCGGGCGACCAACGGCGGCGGCATATACTGTGGAACATATGACAACACAAAGTTAACCAACTGCACGTTCAGCGGCAATCTTGCAAAGAAAAGGGGAGGTGCAATATACCAGGAATTGGGCTTCTTGACTTTAGCCAATTGCATTCTCTGGGGTAATATGCCCATGGATTTCCCATCTCTGTCCTTTGCCTCATATAGTAACGTTCCACCAATAGGGCTTTTGGGTGAAGGAAGCATAAATACTAATCCGTTGTTTGTAAATCCCGGCTACTGGAACCCGAACGAAACGCCAGATGACCCTAATGACGATTTCTGGATTGATGGTGACTACCACTTGAAGTCTGAAGCAGGTCAATGGGACCCGAACAGCCAAAGCTGGATTAAAGATGATATAACAAGCCCCTGTATCGATGCCGGTGATCCAAATAGTCCGATTGGCGATGAGCCGGAGTCCAGCGGCGGCAGAATCAATATGGGCGCATACGGCGGCACGCCGGTAGCAAGCATTTCTACTCAGGATGTCAACAGCGTTCCAAATCCATACAAAGCTTTTAATCCCAATCCTGCCAACGAGACCTTCATACACGGACATACACTAAGCTGGACCGCCGGCTTAAACGCCGTCTTACACGATGTGTACTTCGGACCCAACATCCCCCCGGAGTTGATACTCAATCAAACTGAGACCAAATTCGATACCGGTTCATTGCGTCACGGTGTCACATACTTCTGGCGCATCGACGAAGTTGATGGTCAGGGTAATAAAACGAACGGCGATCTTTGGAGATTCAACACAATACCGCCCAAAGGCAGGGCTTGCTTTACCGGTGAAACCGGTGTATGGGCCGATGGCGCCCTTATGTTAATATCAACGATTGGCCCGGGCCGGGATGTTGGCTTCATCGGCGGTGCCGGTGAAAAAAGCCTACCGGCGTGCTTACCTTCTCTCGGCAAAATTGAAGAAGTACAAAAGCACAAAGGAACGTTCGTGTGCTATGATGTTTTGCTTGAGAGCGGAAATTGTATCAGCGTAGCTGAGAATCATTATTTTATGGAAGAATCGGGGCGATGGATTGCGCTGCATAATCTAAAAGCCGGGACAAGACTGCGAACATCGAAAGGCTCTATTAAAATCATACGTGTCACGAAGCGGCCCGTGCCTTATGTTGGAAAAGTTTATAATCTAAAAGTCAAAGGCTCCGACCGTTATCTCGTGGGTGAAGATGCTATAATTGTGCGGGATTACTAAAGGAGCCTGTTAGTAATGAGCCGGAGCCCAACGGCGGCACGGCCGAGGCAAGTATGTCTTTGCCGGATATGCCTGACGTCAGTGGCTTCTCAATGAGAGATAATCATTATATAGAAAACGATAAACCTTAAACTTCAGGAGGAAATGACGATGCGGACAACTAAGCTAACGACTTGTTTGAAGATAGCACTATTCGTTCTGGCAGTGTTGTGCACGGCTGCTGTGGGCAAGACTATCTACGTTGATGATGATGCTGCCGGTACAAACAACGGCTCAAGCTGGGAAAATGCTTATATCTTCCTGCAGGAGGCGCTTGCCTCTGCGAAGTCTGCCGAAAAGCCGGTGGAAATACGCGTCGCCCAGGGCACTTACAGACCGAATCAGGGACTGGCAGCCATCCCTGAGTTCGACTGGAGGACAACCACATTCCAGCTAATCAACGGTGTCACGCTCAAAGGAGGCTGCGCAGGAGTTGGTGACGCAGACCCGAACGCACGCGATTTCCAGGCATACGAGACTGTCCTTTCCGGTGACCTTAACGGCGATGATGGACTGAATCTTGCCGGCGACTCCGAGAACAGTTACCATGTTGTCACCGGCAGCGGAACAGACAACACTGCTGTGCTTGACGGGTTCGTTATTACCGCCGCTAATGCAAATGCCGGCACGTTCCCGGATCCGCGCTGCATCGGCGGCGGTATGTATAACTTTACCGGCAGCCCGAAAATATCCAACTGTATCTTCCGCAATAACCGTGCTTTCAGCGGGGGGGCGGGAATGTATAACAGCGATAACTCCGATCCGTTATTAGAGAACTGCAGCTTCATAGAAAACGTCACCAACGAAGACGGTGCCGGAATGCTGAACTTCATGGGGAGTGACCCGGTGCTGACCGGCTGTGACTTCATCGGGAACAAGGCTGATGATCATGCCGGAGGGATGCTGAACGTCGCCGAGTCTAATCCGGTCCTGGATCGTTGTACGTTCGTCGCCAATTCAGCGGGTACCGAGAGCCAGAGACACGATGGCGGTGGAATGTTCAACGATGACGGCAGCCCAACGCTGACCAACTGCTTGTTCATAAGTAACGCAGCCGGCAGGAATGGCGGAGCGATGCATAACAAGGGAAATAGCAATCCCATTATGCTTAACTGCACATTCAGTGAAAACCAGGCCGGCTCAGAGGGTGACGGCTTGCACATTCAGGATGCTAATGCGACACTTACCGATTGCATTCTATGGGCAAACGGTTCCGACCAGATATATGGGGATGCGAACGTTTCATATAGCAACGTGGAAGGCGGCTTTGCGGGTCAAGGCAATATTGACGCCAATCCGCTGTTTGCCGATCCCAACAATGGTGATTACCATTTGAAATCACAGACCGGGCGATGGGATCCGAACAGCGAAAGCTGGGTTAAGGATGATGTGACAAGTCCATGTATCGATGCCGGAGATCCAGATTCGGATTGGAGTGGTGAGACATGGCCACACGGTGGGCGGATCAATATGGGGGCCTACGGCGGCACGCGCCAGGCAAGTATGTCCTTAGAAACGCAGGGAATGACGCTTCCTCGTGTCGCTTATATCTTCTCACGAAAAACTGAAGTGGCGGAGAGTTTTGATTCTTTGCTTGAAACATACGGCTGTTCGACAACCTTGATAAGCCTGGACAACGTCAAGGAAACTCCTTTGGATTCTTATGACCTGATTGTTGTGGCGGACGATACCGAATACGCATCTACCTGGGACGACCCCGATACTGTCGCGGCGATAGAAGATTCGGGCAAGCCGGTCGTAGGATTGGGCGAGGGAGGATATGATTTCTTTGGGAGGCTTGAACTGGCAATTGGCTACCCTAATGGTGCACACGGCAGTCAGAACAGTATCGAAGTTATTGATCCGAACTGTTCGCTTTTTAGTACGCCGTATTCAATTGAAATTCCGGAAGATAGAGCGCTCCAGTTGTACACCGAGACCGAACACGTGGGGCTCTACCTTTGGCCGATAATACCCGA
>JBARRE010000300.1:0-1967 GCA_049644065.1 Sedimentisphaerales bacterium
GATACCGGGTCCCCATGGGGGTTTACGAGCAGAGGACGGCGGGTAAATTTATGGTTAGAATTCGTATCGGAGCGGGATTAGTCTTGCCTGCTCAGTTGGAGCGAATCGCCCAGTTGAGCAAAACTTACGGCAATGGAATCACCCACGTTACAACCAGGCAGGACATTCAGATTCACGAGGTTAATATTGAAGATACCCCCGATGTTTTAGAAGGTTTGCTCGAAGCTGGACTATCGCCGCGCGGCGGGGGGGGCAATACCGTCCGGAACGTTACCGCCTGTCCGGAGGCGGGTGTCTGTCCGGATGAGCAATTCGACGTCGCTCCGTATTCAATAGCGACGGCGGAGTATCTTCTGCAAGACAGAAGCTCGTTCAATCTGCCGAGAAAGTACAAGATTGTCTTCTCGGGATGCTCGACTGATTGTGCCTTTGCCTCGGTGGCCGACTTGGGCTTTTTTGCTCATATCAAAGACGGCGTCAAGGGCTTCTCAGTATATGCCGCAGGGGGGTTGGTCTCGAATCCGGGCGTAGCCGTGAAGGTCGAGGATTTCATAAAAGCCGAAGATATCTTTGTAGTCGCCGAGGCCATAAAAAGATTGTTCGACAAGCACGGCGACCGTGCAAACAAGCACAAGGCAAGACTGCGATATGTCTTAGCCAGGGTGGGGGCTGAGGAATTTACCAAATTATACAAACAAGAAAGAGATACACTGGACGTCGAGGGACTCCCTTACGAGGCACCACAGATTCGTGACATTGCATATCCGGCAGCAGCCGGTTCGGTTACTGTGCGGCTATGGCTGAAAAACGGCGACATCCCGGCCGATGACCTGGGCAAGGTTGGCCGGATCGCAGCGAAGTACGGTCAGGGACTCGTCAGGACAACTCAACTGCAGGATATTCTTATAACGGGCGTCGCAAAGCAGGATGTCGATAAGATCAACAGTGAATTGAAAGAGCTTAGTATCGATGTCTTCGGTGGCGGCCCTAAGATAGTTGCCTGTACCGGGGCTGCTACGTGCAAATTAGGATTGTGCCTTTCGCGAGGCCTGGCCGATGCGATTTCGGACAGGCTCGGGCAGACCAATGACCCTGATGCGGTCATTAGGATCAGCGGCTGTCCCAACTCATGCGCCAATCATTATATCGCCTCGGTGGGATTCCAGGGCAAAGCCAGGAGAGTTAACGGCAGGCTGATACCGTGCTACGATGTCTTGACGGATGCAAAAACTGTCGAAGGTCAGGCACATCTGGCCGAGAGAGTCGGCACTGTTCCTGCAAAGCGAATCCCCGATCTGCTGGCCGAGGCCTTCGGCAATGGGACCGTCGACAAAGAGCAGCTAAGGAATCTGACCGCCAAATACGGTGATATAAGCGCCGAATCCTTACCAGAGGATTATTACTATGATTACGGTTCGGATGAGCCGTTTTCGTTGGCCGGCAGGGGGCCGGGTGAATGCGGCGCAGGTGTGATGGATGTAATTAAACTGGATATCGACGAGGCGAAAGACGCCCTCAAGAAAATCCCGATTGACAGTGAGAATGTTTATAAGGCGATTGTCGCTTCGGCAAGGGCGCTTCTGGTGACGGCCGGTCTGGAACCTAAAAAGGACAGGGAGATTTTTGCCGCGTTTGCTGAGCACCTGATCGCGCCCGGCTGGGTAAAATCTCAGACGCAGCAGTTGCTTGACGATGCAATGGACTGGCGCATGGGCGACAGAGAATCGCTTGACGACCGTCTATCTGAGGTGCGGGAATTGGCCGAACGCGTCGAAGGGCTGTTCTTGTCGCTGGATGCCAACCTGAAGTTTAATGTCGAGCCGATTGAACGCAAAATTCCCGCAGAACATGCAGGCGAGAAAACGCACACGGCCGATCTGCGAGGCGTGGCGTGTCCTTTGAACTTTGTAAAGGCCAAGCTTGAGCTTGAGAAGATCGAAATCGGCGACGTTCTTGAAGTGTTACTC
>JBARRE010000301.1:0-6569 GCA_049644065.1 Sedimentisphaerales bacterium
AATCACATCGTTGCCCTTCTTAATGACGAGTCCAATGAGGTCGGAAGTGTGCATCTTGGAATAGTGCACTACTGGGCCCTTGATGCTCCAAACGTTAACAAGCGGGAACAGATGATCACGCAAATGACCTTTATGACTTCTGCTGAACTGCAAGGGATTAAAGATACTTTAGAAACATGGTCAGGATTATGTGTGGACCATCTCGCAGAAATGGAAAATCGCAGAAAATCCGCACTTCAAGTCGATGCATTCTCTAAAGATAAATAGAAATATTAGAGAAATATTAGGGATGTTTACGAATGGCGGTTCCTTAAGGGATTCATGAGTGGAAAACTCCCGCATCGACAAGAGGCCGCGATTGATTTGGAAGATACTGCCCTTGCCGCAAAAGAGAACAAGAACTGCATTTAGTCGCTCTGCAGCAGTCAAATACCCGGAAAAGCTATTACCAGAGCCGAAAACATGCAGCATTGCCCTACCTGAAAATCCGGCCACATTC
This sequence comes from Sedimentisphaerales bacterium, assembly GCA_049644065.1. GTDB lineage: Bacteria > Planctomycetota > Phycisphaerae > Sedimentisphaerales > Anaerobacaceae > JAFGPJ01. Next base: position 500 of record JBARRE010000301.1, read on the forward strand.
TGAAAAATTCATTGATGTTCATATTTTAGCATAATAATCTGCTTGTTTTTACGATAAGAAAATGTATAAGAGAGCAGATGAATGAGTAATAACTGGCTGGGCGAAACGGTTCAAAGGCGTGTTGATTGGCCCGGCCGAAGGCTTTGATTGTTTGAAGAAGAGAGTTAAATCTCGAAGTATATTGAAAGGGAATAAATAATGAAGAGTTTTGCGGTTTTGTTGTTGTTGGGTCTAATTTGCCTCTTCGCAGGATGTGCAAAGTATTACTATCAGGAGGGCAAGAGTTTCAATGAGTGCGCAAAGGACCGCGCGGACTGCGTTGTCGAGTTGCAAAAACGTCTCGCCGATCAATCGCAAAAAGCTGGCGGTTATGAACACAAGTTCATGAAAGATTGTATGGAGCAAAAAGGATACAGGCTCGTCACAGAAAACAAATTGCCTCTTAATGTCAAGCGGCAAGATCCCGATTCGAGCCTTCAAGGGTACCTTTACGGGTATCGACGAGGCATGGCCGGCACTCTGGATGGAGAGTGATTGAATTGTCGAAATGCTTGTCTTTGACTCTCGTTGAACGCAGCCGGGAAGTTTGTGTAGAGACAAACTTGTTATCCTGTTGAAAATGAGGCTCGGTTGCGTAGCTTAGCAGGGATACGTTGGAAATCCCAGTTTATATGGACATGAATGTTTCTTAAAATTAAAGGAGTAAAGCTATGAAGAAGTGTATTCTGTTAATTGGACTTTTGGTCGTGGCGGGATGCTCAAGCGAAGTAGCCAAATGGGAAAACGCCGGAACACTCGTAAGTGTGCGTCCTGCTGAGGAATCAACCCGCCCTCCGGGTCGATTGGGGACGGCAATTGGTGAAAACGAAATGGGTTGTACCCGCGTTGAGACCACAGAGGGCGTATATGTCGTTCACGGCAAGATTAGTGTTGCAAACACGGGTATGCCTGTAAAATTGGGATACGACAAAAAAGATTCGTCCGATGAACTTCAGGACACGCCGACATATTTGTCCTTTGGGAGCCAGCAATATACAATAGCGCGCTGACGGGCTGATCCAGGATTCGTTTCAAGCCGTGTTTGGCAATCGGTACTTTCTTAGTTTTTTCGACAGCTCTTTTGCGCCGCCGGCAACAAATTTATCGAGTTCCGCCCAGAACTTCTTGCTGTGGTTCTTAAAGCGGGTATGAACTAATTCGTGTAAAATCACGTAGTCCCTGAGTTGATCGGGCAGTCTTACCAGATTAATGTTCAGACTGATATTATTTTTGGCTGAGCAACTGCCCCATTTTGTCTTCTGGTTTCTGATTGAAGCCCTGGCGTATTTAAAATTGTGAATCTTCGCCAATTCCTCCAATCGGCTGATGAGTGTATCAATAGCTTCCGGCTGGTTGATTTTGGGCTGCCGGAGGTTTGTTGGTGTATTCTCAAGCTTGCTGAGCTTGTGTTGGTGCTTTATGATCCATGGGATTTTGGAATGCAGGAACCGCATTGCTTTATCGACGGATTCTCCCCTGGGTATGGTCAATCTGACGGTTTGATCAGGCTTTACCGTAATCCTGAGGTGTTTCGCTCTTTGGGATTTTACGATTGTCACCGGGCCGACGGAGGGAATTTCAACAATGGCAGAGCTCATATTAATCCGGAGATAAGGGCCTTTCTTCGAACTTGATTTACTCCAGGGCGACGGTAGCACCTGTTTTGTGTGACTTCAATGCTGCGGTGAACAGCCGGTGCCACAAAGTTGTCTCCTCGGGGATTACACAGCCGGAAAACCTGGTAAAAGGTTTGCCGTTATCGAACTCGTATAAAAATCCGGCCCACATTTGCAGAATGGCATCGGAAACTCCAAACTGAAAGATACTATGCGTGATAGATTTGAAAGGAACTTGCTGCCCCATATTTATCTTCTGCCAATGCTGCTCGCCGCCGGTATATTCGAGTATCTCAAGCGTGTTGGTATTGTTCGTGCTGAACTTCGCACAAGCTTTAGTGCCCAATACCTCAAGATACCAGTTATTCTTTTGCCCGGGACAGATGCGCTGCGTTCTGAGCGTAAAAGGAAATACGTCTCCGGATCTGGAATCTCTGGCTTCGCAAAGCAGCGTTGCATTGTCCGGCGTCTCGCAAGGCACCGTTCCGCCTTTTCCATCGGGCCGCTTCGGCATGATATTGGACAGCACGGCTCGTACGTTCAAAGGAATCCAGCCCGCCCTGAAAGGCACTGAACAGACGTGCGGTCCCAGGTCGCCCATGCAGCCGTACTCACCGTTGAATTCGACCATCCGCTTCCAGTTGATTTCTTTGGCGGGATCGAGATCGCTGCAGTGCAGAAAACCGACGTTGACCTCGATGATCCTGCCGAAGGCGTCGGCTTCTATCATCTGCCCGATTCTCTGCACAGCAGGGAAGAACATAAACTGTGACGAACATCTGACGAAACGGCCGGGGTGCCTGTCGATTCCGGCCATGATCGCATCATTTGCCTTTTTGTCTATGCCGAAAGGTTTTTCTGCCATAAGGTGCTTGCCGGCTTCCAGAGCGGCACAGTAAAACTCCTGATGCAAATTGTGCGGGACCGAGATATAAACCGCTTCAACATCAGGATTGTCCAGTAGCTCGCGATAGTCACTGGTGATTTGTTTGATGGTTGGAATGTTGTCCTTGAACCAGTTAATATTCTCCGGAGAAAGATTGCGGCGGCAAATTGCGACTATTTCAGGGCGCAGACTTATCTCAGGCAGATGAAACCAGCGGGCGGCGGCGCTGGCAAATTCACGCCCCATCATACCGCAGCCGATTATTCCAAAGCGAAGAGTTTTCATTTAGTACAACCCATTCAGCAACGCAACGACATTTGCGATACTTTCTTATAATTGATATAACGGTTTTAGTCAATGCCGGTGAAGCACTTGACTTAACAAAAGGCAAGCTGTAGCATAAAGCATCTTGCACAATTTTTTAGACAGAAAAGGAGTAGTGACCAATGCATAAACAATTGAATCGTCGTGATTTCCTGCGTAACGCGGCCTTCAGCGGCGCAGGCCTCATCATCTTGTCCGATAGCCGGCTGGTACGTGGTACCCAGGCCAACGAGAAATTGAACGTTGCCTGCATCGGCGTCGGAGGGCGCGGGGCCGCCGACGTAAACGGAGTCGGGGAGAGCGAGAATATCGTAGCCTTGTGTGATGTCGATGAAAAGCACGCCGCACAGACCTTCGAGAAATACCCCCAGGCCAAACGATACAAAGACTTTCGCAGGATGCTCGACGAGATGCAAAATAAAATCGATGCGGTCGTCGTCGGCACTCCCGATCATACCCACGCGGTGGCGGGGGTAATGGCCATGAAGCTCGGCAAGCACTGCTACTGTGAAAAACCGCTGACCCACACAGTGTACGAAGCGCGGGTGATGGCGGATTTGGCTCGCGAGAAAAAACTCGTAACACAAATGGGAACGCAGATTCACGCCGAAGGCAATTACCGTCGCGTGGTGGAGTTGGTCCAGACCGGTGCCATCGGTAAGGTGCGCGAAGTCCATGTATGGCTTGGCGCGGACTTCAACGGCCCGCCCACACCGACGAATATGTCGCAGAAAGACGCCCCAACCGAACGTCCCGAGGTGCCTCAGACGCTCGACTGGGATCTGTGGCTGGGGCCCGCATCCTACCGGCCTTACAGCCCGGCTTACGCCCCGTTCGGATGGCGCTACTGGTGGAACTTTGCAAACGGTCAACTGGGCGACTTCTTCTGTCACTACTGCGACCTGGTATTCTGGGCGTTGAAACTCCGGCATCCGATCAGCGTCGAGGCCGAGGGGCCTGTCCACGCTGAAAGCGCAGCTCTATGGACCATCGCTAAGCAGGAATACCCCGCAAGAGGCGACCTGCCCCCGGTTACTTTGAATTGGTATAATGGAGGCGGTTACCCGGAGCTTGTTAAAGAACAGAAAATCCCGCAGTGGGGTAGTGCCGTGCTGTTCATTGGATCGGAAGGAATGTTAATCGCCGACTATAATAAACATCAACTGCTGCCCGAGGAGAAGTTTGCCGACTTCCAGCGGCCCGACCCGTTCATCCCGGATTCTATCGGCCACCACCTTGAATGGGCCGAGGCCTGCAAAACCGGTGGACCGACAACGTGCAATTTCGACTATTCGGGAGCATTGACCGAAGCAGCGTTGCTATGCAATGTTGCGTTGCGTACCGGCGAGAAACTAACTTGGGACGCCAAGAACCTCAAAGCAATCGGTTGCCCTGAAGCGGATGCGTTAATCCGGCGGCAATACAGAAATGGCTGGACGCTTTGAGTTGTTATTTTAGGGCGTATAAGGAGACAAGGTTGTGAAGTCATGGATTGCTTTGCTTTTTGCTGTGATCGTTTTAAATCTGTCCGGAATTTCCTGCCGAATGCAGCCACAGCAGGTCGAGACTCCTAAACCGGCTCGCGGTGCTATCGACGTTGAGTATAGCCAAAACATAGTCACCATTCCGAAGCATGAAGTGTTTGAAATAACATTCAGGCACGAAACGGAATACGCAAATCCTTTCTTCGATGTTACCATCGATGTTGTCTTCACTTCTCCCTCAAAGGAGCAGATTCATGTTGGTGGATTCCACTATGGTTCTTCCTCGGGGCCGGATATCCGGACTGAAAGCCAGCAGAGACAGCAAGTATCCTATCACTTCGACAAGAAGGATCTCTGGAAGGCCCGCTTTGCTCCTTCAGAGCCCGGCCGGTGGAAATACGCTTTTGTGTTCAGGAATGTGCAGGGACAAGAGGCACGGGGCGAAGGAACCTTCACCTGTATCAAAAAACGAAAGCCTAATCCAGGCTTTGTCCGCCTGCATCCGGAGAATCAGTTCCGATTTGTCTTCGATGATGGAAGCCCCTATTTTCCGATTGGACTGCAGGATTGCTGGGGCGACAATTCGGGCACCGGCTCAGTTCTGGATCAATGCTCTATGGAAGGGCCGTTCCGCACAGACCTGAAAGAGCCGCGAGAATTGCCGCCCGGGCCCATGTTTGTGCGGGGCCCCGCCAATAATCCCCAGAACGCGGACGTCTACTTCAGATACTTCTCGCAATGCGGATTCAATTTGTACCGGTATTCCCAGCAGAACTGCTCCTTCCAGCTTAATAACGATCTGGACAACTACCTTGTGCAGGAAGCAGTCATGACCGACGAACTTCTTTGTTGTGCACGCAAGTACGGCTTCAGCATTTTCTATGGTATTTTTGGCTTTCAAAAGGTATTCAACAAAGGGCCGTACGATGAGGTTACGATGTTGAAAGTCAAAAGATTCATTAAGTACAGCGTCGATCGCTGGGGAGCTTATTCGGACTTCTGGGAATTTCTGAACGAGCAGCACGCCGACGACCGCTGGTATCAAATCATGATCCCTTATTTGAAATCCATCGATCCGTACGGACACCCGATTACCACGAGCTGGGAAAGACCGGACCTTGCCGGCATCGAAATTAACGCTCCGCATTGGTACCAGAATGAAGATGAGCTTAAGTCGGATGCTGAGACCGCAGCAAGGGCGGAAAAATGGAAGAAGCATGGCAAGCCCGTAGTCGTCGGCGAGCAGGGTAACTGGATCGACCGTAAGAATCCTCCCGCTCCGGGCGTTGGCGGCGTATGGGACGACCGTTCGGCCTTGCGGATGCGGATCAGGAACTGGACGGCTTTCTTCAATGAGATTTCATTCGTCTTCTGGAATACGAGCTACGCGCGGGATGGCCATAATCTGAATATCTGGCTCGGGCCGAAAGAACGCGAGTACGTCCGGGCGATGCAGGACTTCGCATACAGGCTGGACAAGGATGTTGTCGTCGTTCCAGTGGAAGTGTCGAGACCACATGCCGTTCGAGCTTATGCGCTGGCTTCGAAGGAAAGAGCCGGCGTTTATCTGCATCATTTCGAGGACCACCAGAAACCTCTGCGGGGCGCCGGTATTACACTTAATGTACCTAAGAAGGCTGGAGGATACTGGTACTCGCCGGAGAATGCGGCGATTCTTCGGACCGTCGAACTGAAGGAAGGAAGCAATACCATCAAGGTCC
>JBARRE010000302.1:0-4172 GCA_049644065.1 Sedimentisphaerales bacterium
TGGTCTTTTGGGACCAGCGGTCCCAGTTGAAAATATGAATGTCGGTGCCGCAAATAGCGGCCTTTTGAATCTTGATCAGAACGTCGTTGCTGCCGACTTCAGGGACAGGGACATCTTCCATCCACAGTCCGGGTTCGGGCTTCTTTTTCGTCAATGCTTTCATCGATTCATTTCCTCAATTTCGCAAAATGAAAGACTACGACACCGTCGTTTCTTATACTTATCTGCACTCGTGAACTGCATACGGACAGAACAGTTCACCACTTTATTTTCTGAAGCTCGCTTGTTTTCCGGTGGTCGGTCATATCGGGAATCAGTGCCGTTACTGTGATGAAACCTTCCGCCAAAGATGTCATATCAGTCGGGCTCTCGTCGAGCAGATGGGAGCCGCCGGCCAGTTGAAAAACAGTCTGTCCCTGCTCGTTTGTCTGCCTGATGTAATACTCGTCGAATCCTTTGCTGGAGTGCGGCACGATTCTCACGCCTTTCGGCCGGCCTTTCGACAGTTCCGGGATATTGACGTTGAGCACGTTGCCTTTTTTGACCGGCATGAGCTTCTTGAGGACTTCGACACAATGCCTGGCGGCCTGCTCGTAATCCATGTGCTCTTCCCTGGAGAGACTCATCGCGACGGCCGGGATTTCCAGAAACACACCTTCCATAGCCGCGGCGACCGTGCCGGAGTAATAGACGTTGATTCCTGCGTTGGCCCCGTTGTTTATGCCGGCAACGACCATGTCTATCGGCTCGGCGTGAAGCTGCATTACCGCCAGCTTAACGCAATCGGCGGGGGAGCCCTGGACACTGAAACCTGTGAACAGGCCATTGATGTCAACCTTGTTGCAAACCAACGGTTCGGCGAAGGTAATGCTGTGGCTAGTGCCGGATTGGCTGTCGGAAGGCGCAACCACCGTAACATTTCCGATCCCGACCAACTCTTTATAAATAGCAGCAAGGCCCGGTGCGAAAATGCCATCGTCATTTGTCAATAATATGTTCATACAGATCAGTTTAACCTTTTTGAGCAGGCGGCAGTGCCGGCTGAATACCAACTGTCGAACATTGTAAACGGCTTCCGTGCACCTGTCAATTGACAGTTCTGCTCTGCGATGTATAATACACACCATGGAAAGGTATTCACCGGATAAGAAATGTGTTGTAATGACCAGGGATGAGGTCCGTACATTCGATGGCTGGGCTATCAATATGCTCGGCATACCGGGTGTGGTCCTTATGGAAAATGCCGGGCGCAGTTGTGCCGAGTTGATTTTTGATAAACTCAAAGATATTGTCGAGCAGAAGGTCTGTATATTCTGCGGGACCGGAAACAACGGCGGAGACGGGTATGTGATTGCCCGGCACCTGATCAATCGCGGCATTCAAGTGGCTGTCGTCGTGTGCGGAGATCGCGACAAAATCAAAGGCGATGCAAAGATAAACCTGGATATTTTGGAGCAAATGGGCCGGCCCGTCGAGCTGCTGAATCCGTCCGGCCGGGATATCACCGGCGAGGTAGAGCGTCTTGGCACCGGCGCCGGCATAATTGTTGACAGTCTGTTCGGCACGGGATTAAGAGGACAATTGAGCGATGAGTACAGACGGTTGATAGAGAGCATCAACGCCTGCAATAGCCCCATTCTGGCTGTGGATATTCCTTCCGGGCTGGATTGCGATGCCGGCGAGCCGCTCGGGGCGGCGATTCGGGCGACATGGACGGTGACTTTCGTCGCAGTCAAGAAGGGCTTTGTCTCTGCAAACGCAACTCAATACACGGGCGAGATTTTTGTTGCCTCGATTGGGATAACCACCCGCTAAAAGGCGCCGGCCTGGCCGATATGTCCTTTATAACCGATAAAATACAGGAACCTCTCGTACGTGAATACGGGGATCCACAGGGACTGTGCCTGGTCCCGAAGCCCGTTGTAGCGGTTCAATTGTTGTAGCGAGGCGTTGTATATCTCCATTGCTCTTGGATCAACATCCAATTCGTCAAGGGTTGGTTTTTGGAGAACTTGTGGCTGCTTGCCAAGTACGAGGAAGTTCGTGTCAATGGAAATAGTATCGTCAACTCTGCCGCCCCATTTTTCGATAAGTGTTTTTATCTTGTCTGCGCCGTTGTAATCAATCACTCCATCGTTATCGAGGTCGAAGTCACCGGCGATCACAAATACATTTGTTCTGTCAGTGTCCCAAATTAGATTTGCAACAATATCTCCCTGTAAGATAGGTTTTTTTAGTTCCGATTGGGTAATTCTTGCTGCTGAATGGGTTTTTGCCACATCGAACACTTCAATTTCGGCTTTTCCCTTGCCGTCCTCCGGGATAGATGTACCTCGGTCATAAACAGTAAGTGTTAATCCTTGATAAACCTGGTCATCGATGCCAATATTCAGATGAACTACCTGGGCCTGGTCGTCGATCAATATTATTTGTCCATCGGGCTCGTAAGCGAGCACTTCACGGTTGGGCCCCGGCTCAATCTTGCTTAGCTTTTCCTTTTCGCTCTTCAGGTCACCCTGGGCGACATTCAATTCTCCCTGGGTCTTCTGCAGTTCATCATTTAATGCTTTCAGGTCATCTCTCACCTGCTGTAGCTGATCCCGGAGAGTTTTAACTTGTTCGCCTGTTGTTTGTTCCAATAGTGCTGAAAGCTCCTCACGTCTTTGTTTATCCTCAGCAAGCTGCTGTAGTAATGTATCTTTTTCAGCTAACAATGTTTGTTCTTTTTCGAAATTGGCTTTGTCCGCGTTTTCGAATCTTGTTAGCTGATCATCATATTGCTTCTGGAGTTCAAGTTTTGCATTTATGGTCTTGTCCAGCTCCGCTTTTAATCCCCGGACTATTTGGATGAGACCTGTTGTGTTGGGATCTCCAATAGTAATGTGCTCCTGGGCCAGCTTGAGTGCATTGGAAGCTTCTGTGTTATTGTTGTTGACTTTGACTTCCGCCGATGTCGGCTCAGCCACTCCGCCTGCAACCAGAGCAACGGTTGTATCAAAGTAATCGAGCATTGTACCGAGCCATGTTTCACCTGGTTTTTTTGTTCCTACTATTGTTCCCCATGCATCACGTTCTCTTTGGGTGGCTATATTGTTCATTTCTCGATCAAGATCGGCCTCAGCTGTCTTATACTCTTCAGCTTTGACGTAGTAGATAACCGCAACCGTCGTTGTAGCAATAAAAAGCCCAACAAAGGTTATTAGAGTGTAGAGCATAGCATTACTCTGCTTTCTCCTGCGTGCTGGCATAATTAAAACTCCTTAGAAATAATGAAAATCACCCTAAAAGCTTGTTTAGATTATATATTATCGCCGGAAACGATATCAAAGTCAACAAAAAAAGCCCACAGAGAAGCCTTTTTCAGCAGAATGATTGTTTGGACATTGTCAGCGTCGATTTTGGGCGTGGCATACGATACGAACGAAAGCCTCAAAGTTCGTCCAAAAGGGCGGGTAATTGGCTGATTTTGTGTATTACGCATAGCGCTTTAGCTCCGGATTCGGCGGATACTGAAGTGTGTATACGTGCCGAACGGATTAGCTGAACGGTTAAAAATCCCAGTTTATTAGGCGCGATAAAATCCTTTTTTTCGTTATCAGCGATATAAACCATATTTTCCGGTTTTGCATTTAGGATCTGTATTATTTTTTCAAAGCCGGCAGGCGATGGTTTCCAGAATTCTCTGCCGAGCTGTTCCGTATAGACAATGCATTTAAAAAATTTCTCGATTTCCAGCGATTGTACTTTTAATTTTTGGGCCGGCAGAAAACCGTCCGTCAGCAAGGCCAGTGTATATTTTACTCTCAGCTTGCAAAGAACGTCCCGGCTGTCCTCAGGCAATTTTATCTTCGGGATGTGGCTGCGATAAACATTTACCTGTTTCCCGATACGCTTATCATCATAGCTTATGTCAAGCTCATCGAGAGCTGCATTAAAAGTCTTCGTTCGGTTGCCGGCAGCGAATTGTTCCCATAGAGCGCCAAAAATACGCTCGGCAGGTGGTGCCTCGGGCAGTTCGGCGAGAAACTCAGATACGGCTCTAAAGCCGCTTTTGCAATACTCGATTTCATCGTAAAGCGTGTCGTCCAAATCAAAAACAACAGTTGTTATCATAATTCGAGCCTCGTAATTCTCGCCCCATTTTGCACAAAATTTCACGATACGCTATGCAG
>JBARRE010000303.1:0-1933 GCA_049644065.1 Sedimentisphaerales bacterium
TCGGTCTTATATGCAACACTCTTCGGCTGACGGTTACCGCAATCGCATTTACGAAGATTGATTCCCAACGTTGGGAAGGAGCATTCCATGATTATGGAGGGCTGGCCATGATGCCGCTGGCGCTTGGGATTGTGGTTTTTGAACTTTGGCTGTTATCAAATCTTGTGTTAGAGCCGAAAAGAGCAGATGCGCGAATAATCAGCAGGAATTACGAATAGTAAATCCATATTATATTTGATGCTTTAGGAAGAACAGAAAATGGATGATTTACAAAAATACGAGCCTCAGCCTCTTGGGCAGGAGGTGGTTCAGTTTGAGGGGCCTGTTGAGGACCAAAGCGATTCGACAATGAACCTGCTGGCTGCTATGCTTCGTCGCTGGCCCGTCTTGATTGCAACATTTGTTATTGTTTGCGCCGTAGGAGTGCCCGCAATATGGTTTCTCGTTGAGAAGATGTACGATACGGAGGGGGCAATAAGAATTTCACCTATTGTCTCTCCAATCTTATTCGAGACCGAAAACAGACTCCCAAATTATTCGAACTTCATGAATACACAGGCAGAGCTTATCCGAAGCAATAATATCCTTAATGATGTAGCAGACACCTTGAAAGACAGTGAGCTGACGCTTTTCGAGGATGCTACCGACCTCGTTCAGGTTCTGAGAAAATCGGTTGTTGGTGGTGGCATTAGCATTGAACCGGTTCGTAATACGGAGCTGATACGAATAAGGATGACAACGAAGAATCACGAACAGGCCGAAAAAATCGTTGATGCATTTCTTCGGGCTTACATGACCAGGGTGGTCAGGGACGAGGTTAGAGGGGAAGATCAGAAACTGAGCACTCTGGCGGAAGAACGCAGAATCCTGGCCGACAAAATACAAAGGCAGCAAGATACAATACGTCAATTGGCTGATGAGTTTGGCTCCACAGAACTTACGAGCCGTCAGGAGATGATGCTCCAACAGGTAACAAGCCTTCAGAACGAACTTGTTAACATTAATATTCGCAGAATATCACTGGAGACCCAGGTTCAGATACAGGAAAGTGGGATTGGAGAGGCCACAGCGCCCGGTGGTTTGATTGAAAGGCGAAATACGGTCATTAATTCCGATCCTGTAATTGGGGCCTTGACAAGTGGTATTCTGCGGTATGAGGAGCTTATTGTCGTCGGTCAACAAACGATGACTCCGGGCAATCCCGAACTTAAGCAGAGAATGGATGTATTGAAAACATTAAAAGAACGTCTCGACCAGCGACGAAAGGAAGTGGCTCAGGAATTCGACGAGAATTTTGAGGCTGAGCTTGCAAAAAATCGTGGTCGTCGTTTAGCTGAACTTAAGATTCAATTGAAGCAAATAATTCAGTATGAAAAACGGATTCGCGAGAAGCTTGCCCAGCAGGACAAGGATACAATCGGTTTAGGACGTAAACAGTTTGCTATCGATGACCAGAAGGCACAACTCGCTCGTAGTAAGGAAATGTATGATGCGATTAACAAACGCGTCGATGAGATCCAGTTGGAAAGGAAAAGGCCGGCCCGGATTTCCGTTGCGTATGAAGCCAGTAGTGTTCCGGCCCAGGGCAAACGAAGAAAGCTGGCAGCGGCACTCGGTTTTGGCGGGTTGGCTTTAGGCGCGCTGTTGGCTTTGCTGCTGGACAAGGCGGATAAGAGTCTGCATGACCCCAAGGATGTTGTCAGGCGTGTAGGCGTGAGAATAATTGGCACCACCACCAGTCCGAAGAACGTTGATAAGCTTTTGCTCGGCCGGCAACTGGCGGATGATTATCAGGCCATTCGTGCCAATCTTGGCCTGCTTGACGGCGATGCTACATCCAAAGTCATAGTAGTTACCAGCCCGGGAATAGGGGACGGCAAAACGACTTTTGCCGTTAACCTTGCAACAAGTTTCGCGCAATCCGGGGAAAAGG
>JBARRE010000304.1:0-2727 GCA_049644065.1 Sedimentisphaerales bacterium
CCCCTATAATTGGACGTACCTGCGCGTTTGATGCGAAAATCTACAAAAATGTAGACGCCATTTTCGCCGTAAGTCCTTGTGTGGTATGGAATAAAAAATATTTTCAAATTTCTGATTTTTGTTTTCAACTACCATCGCTTTTGGTCGAAAAATTCCGTAAAAATAGTCAATTGAATCGCCATCGCTTTTGGTCGAAAAATTGTGGGTATTTTGCCCATTTTAACACACAAAACGCCCTTTTTAACCTTCATCCTGAAATTATTGATATTATTAATCTGAACTTGTGTTATTATGAGACTTGAAGCTTGCAGGAGTGTTTCGGTGAAATAAATGGGAAATCCCGTCGAAAGGAGGTAATGCCAATGAGTTGAGATTATGTTCTTTTATTAATCGATGGATTTGGGTTAAGGAAAAAATAATTCAAATTTTATAAGAACCAGCAGCAAAAATCGCTGCCAAATGAAAAGGAGAAGTCGGATGAACGCATATAAGATATTCATCACAGGATTGGTAATATTGGTGACCACTTCGGGGGCCAAGGCCTCACGGTCAAAAACGTGGTCTCATCTTATGGGAACGGGCCACACGAATGTAACTAATCTTACGATTAACGAAAGTAGTTCGAATTCTTATGTATTCGACAGTCTTGGGAACTCGGACACTGACTCTATGTCGGGAATTACGACAGATACAAGTGCCTACGCTGCTATAGCTCGCGCTACTGGCTCTGCGGAAACAAAATCTTTCGATCTGTACGCCGAGGCAATAACGATCCCCGATGCACTTACCGACTCACGGTCTTGGTATAACATAGCCGAGCAAACTTGGACCTTCCAGGCTGCTGATGACGGACTTGTGAGATTCGATTTCACATACGATTTTAGTTATGACCTGAAGACAGAAGTCCCCGACGAATGGGCATATTGTGACATCTATGTTGATATCCATCTGTATCCCTCACATTTGGGACCCTGGGACTACTGGAATTCTGGTTGTCACACCATTCGGGCACTAAAAAAAGGCGTGTCGGATGGAGATGACTTCAAAACACAAGCATCTATCCCCATTTCTGTCGGTACTATTTTCGCATCAGGTGAGACTTTATCTCTGTGGGTACGTATCCAACACCAAGCGGGAGCCGCCACGATTGTTCCATCGCCACCAGCAGTGGAAGCTACTGTTGACATAGACTCTGACACGCTTAATTTGAAAAGCAAGGGCCTATGGATTACTTGCTACATTGAATTGCCGGAAGGCTATAGCGTCGAGGACATCGACATAGACACGGTTGCGCTCAAGAACGGCGACTTCGAGGTAGGAGGAGAGTACGGCGAATTTCAAACCGGCAAACTGATGGTTAAGTTCCCCCGTGCAGAAGTGCAGGACATACTTGAACCAGGTCAGGTCGAACTGACCGTCACTGGTGAACTCATTGACGGCACACCATTTGAAGGCAGCGACACGATTACAGTAATAGAGGAAGGTACATAAGAGTAACGTCAACTGCTTACCGCTGCAGCTTAACGGCATTTGTGTAGTCCGGGAAAATTAAAGGTGTACGGTGAGGTGTCCGGTGCTTTTTTGAGAATGTTACATGCTTTGATCGGTGGGCCAAGGAAAAATTTGTTATTTTCTATTTACGATTTATGATTTTTTCTCTGTGGCCTCCTTCGACTGCGCCCAGGACGATGTCTGTACTCTTTGTCGTAGGTCACTCCCACTCGATAGTTGCGGGGGGTTTGCTGGAGATGTCGTAAACGACGCGGTTTACGCCGCGGACTTCATTTATTATGCGATTGGATATTACGGCGAGAACTTCGTAGGGGATTCTTGAGAAATCGGCGGTCTGGCAAAAGAACGGTGCAGCCACCTGTCAATGTTTCTATTTGGCTATGAGCTTATATTTTTCCGGATGCTCGATGATGCCAAAGGAAAGGTCCACATCGAGGCTTGGCCAATAGAGATGCCCGTGGTGTAACAACTGAATGTCGCTTATCTGCCGCACGGTTGCGTTCCTGAACCATGGAAACTGCTCGAAAGCCAGGAAGTATTCCTTATCTTTGAAAAAGATCCAAAAGCCGTGCTCGGAAACGTTCGTTATTTCAGGCTTCAAAGTGTCATTCCCATTCGATAGTTGCAGGGGGTTTGCTTGAGATGTCATAGACTACCCGGTTTACACCGCGGACTTCGTTTATTATTCTATTGGATATGACGGCGAGGACTTCGTAGGGGATTCTTGAGAAATCCGCCGTCATAAAATCAACTGTTTCGACGGCCCGGATGGCGACGACGTTTTCGTAGCTTCGCTCATCGCCCATGACGCCAACTGTTGATATAGGCAGCAGCACGGCCAGGGCCTGGGATATTTTTCTGTAAAGACCAGCCGACTTGATTTCATCTATCAGGATTTCGTCAGCGGCACGGAGAACTTCCAGCCGTTGGGGCGTGACTTCGCCGACGACGCGGACCGCCAGGCCCGGGCCGGGGAAAGGATGCCGCCAGACCATATCCTCGGGCAGTCCCAGGTATTCGCCGACCAGCCTGACCTCATCCTTGAACAAGTCCCGCAAAGGCTCGACCAGCTCGAATCCCAACTCGGCGGGCAGTCCTCCGACGTTGTGGTGCAGTTTGATATTCGCTGCCAAACCCCGGGTAGAACCCGGGGCTAAATATTTAGCCTGCGGTTCTACCGCAGGTCTCGAGCCGGACTCGATGACATCGGGATAG
>JBARRE010000305.1:0-16702 GCA_049644065.1 Sedimentisphaerales bacterium
TACAATCAAGAAACCGTGTTCATCGATGTTAATCAGTGTCTAATAAAATTCAAAAACTGCTTTCAGACACGGATTTACACAGATTTATACTGAATTTTATCCTTTTTTCTTTAAACCGTGTTCGTCAGTGTTAATCAGTGTCTAAAAAAAAGTATAATTATTTTAATTTTTCACTTGACGGCCAATACAACGCCATGTATGATATATTTCAAACATATATAGCGTGAACGTTATTACAATAGTCAATAGACAATAGTCAATAATCAATTGAAAAAGGGAGAATCTCATGGCTACTACAGCACAAATCCTTGCCAATCGTCTTAATTCGAAACAATCTACCGGGCCGCAGACGGATGAGGGCAAGGCCGTCGTCTCGCAGAATGCGGTCAAGCACGGCCTATTTGCCGCCGAAGCGGTAATAACAGGTGAAAATCCGGCTGATTATGAAGCTTATCACGACCAATTCCTCGCCGAGTGGAAACCTGTCGGGATGGTGGAATCCATGCTGGCCGAGCGGATTGTCAGCCTTGCGTGGCGGCTACGACGTGCCGAACGTATGCAGAACCAGGCTATCGAAGATATGATAGAATCTGATGTAACCAATCCAAAAGCCAGAGACCGCCGAGAAAGACATTGCAACAACGAGAGAATACGGCCGGACGATCCGAGATTCGACCCGGAACATTTGGCTCTGGGCCGAATCGCTGCGGGCGATTGGTCATATTTCAGGGTGCTCGACAGGATGTTGTTGTACGAACGGCGAATCGAGAACAGCCTGCACAAGACAATCAAAGAGCTTAAAAGGTTCCAGGTAATACGTCGAATTGAGATTCAAGAAGTCGAGAAGCAGCAGGCAGCCCCATCCCAAAGTGAAACTGCCACACAGCCGGCGGAGAAAAAAGGCAAATTGAAAAAACAAAGCCAATATATCCAGGACCTAATGAGCGCAAAGTCTATTATGCAAAGAGATTATAACAATAAGCCGGCCGGCCGAGTCGAAGAAAACAAAGCCAATCAAAGCCAATCTCAGCCTCTCGCACTGGCCAAAGGAGCGGAAAAAAAGAAAAATTGCTTGCCGCTGCTGATTCATTAATTGGAATAAGCTCAAATTCTTGAATTTTTACCATAAAATAGTTTGACGGCAGGAATAGATTCGCTATAATTACTCCTTTTTGGATGTTTGTTGAGACTTTGTCTATGAAAAGCTTTATGGCTAAAAATAATGAGGTCGAGCAGAAGTGGTTGCTTGTGGACGCCGAAGGGGCAATTCTGGGCCGAATGGCGGCAAAAATCGCACCTATACTTATGGGTAAGAACAAGCCCACATATACTCCGCATGTCGATACGGGCGATTATGTGATTGTAGTAAACGCCGGGAAAATAATGCTTACCGGCAAAAAGGCTCAGACGAAGGAGTACGACTACTACACGCACCACCCAGGCGGGCACAAGTACGTCAGCTTTGCCGATATGATGGCAAGGAAGCCTGAAAAGGTAATTGAACTGGCTGTAAGGCGAATGCTGCCGAAAAACAGGCTCGGTAGGCAAATGCTAAAGAAATTGAAGGTTTATGGCGGCCCGGAGCACGAGCATCAGGCCCAGAAACCTGAAAAAATCGAACTATTTTAGAAAAAGATAGTGAAATATGGCAGAGACCCAAATTGATAATCCTGATACCCAGGTAACTGAGCAGGCTCCTGAGAGCAAGCCTAAAATCGCGTCTAATCCAACCAACGAGCCAAAAGGCGGTTACTGGTGGGGCACCGGCAGAAGAAAAAGCTCGGTGGCCCGCGTGAGAATCAAGCCCGGCAGCGGCAAATTTGTCGTAAACAAAAAAGAGCTTGACGATTACTTCAAAAGAGAGCAGGACCAAAAAGCTGTTATGGCCCCGCTTAAGGCGGTTAAAGCCGAAAAGCTGTTCGACATATTTATCAATGTCAAAGGCGGCGGAACCACGGGACAGTCGGGTGCAGCGCTCCTGGGGATCGCCAGGGCATTGAAGAAATACGATGATAGCTATGTCCAGATGCTGAGGGACAGTGGGCATCTGACTCGTGACCCGCGGATGGTCGAAAGAAAGAAACCCGGCCAAAGAGGCGCAAGGAGGAAATTCCAGTTCTCGAAGCGTTAATTTGCAAATTCATTTTTGGATGATTACAATAGCCGCCGAGAGACAATCTTAGCGGCTATTTTTGTTAGAGGTGAAAGATATGATACGGGTTGCGATAATCGGGGCCAGCGGTTATACCGGGGCCGAATCGATAAGGATCATTCTTCGGCACAGCGAGGCCGAACTTACCTATCTGACCGCGCTGCCGGAAGAATGCGGGGCGGTAGAGGATGTTTTCCCGCAGTTTAAGGGGCGCTGCGAGATGCAGATCGAGCCGTTGGACCTTGATAAGCTGGCCGGCCTGGCCGATGTCGCCCTGTGCTGCCTGCCTCATAAAGTCTCGATGGGCTTCGTGCCAAAGCTGCTGGACGCCGGGCTGAAAGTAATTGATTTCAGTGCCGACTACCGAATCAAAGATGTGGCCGTCTATGAGAAGTATTACGTCAAGCACACCGACACCGAGAACCTAAAGCACGCTGCATTCGGCTTGCCTGAGCTTTTCCGTGACCGGATAAAAGGAGCAAGGCTCGTCGCAAATCCCGGCTGCTACCCAACCGGGGCCTCGCTTGCCATTGCACCGCTGCTCAAGAATAATTTGATCGAAACCGATTCGGTCATTGTCAATTCCATAACGGGAACATCGGGAGCGGGGAACAAACCATCCGGCAAGTTTCATTTTCCGAATATGAACGAAAACCTTTTCCCCTACGGGATCGGCACTCACCGGCATATGCCCGAGATCGAACAGATTGCAAGTGACGTCGCGGGAAAGAATGTCACTGTTCTGTTTCAGCCGCACGTTGGTTCGTTCGACAGGGGGATTCTCTCGACCGTGTATTGTGTTCCGAAGGAAAAAGTCAGCAATGACGAGCTATCGCAGCTCTATCGCGATTTTTATACCGGCGAGCCGTTCGTGCAGATACGCAAGGATGCCCCCGCCGTCAAAGACGTCGCCGGGACAAACTACTGTCACATCTTCCCGACGTACGTCAAGGGTAGAATCGTGAGCTTCTCAGCTATCGATAACCTGGTCAAAGGAGCATCCGGCCAGGCGGTTCAGAACATGAACATTATATTCGGCATCGAAGAGACAATGGGTTTGGAATAGAGTCGATCCCACTCAAACCAGGGGCAAATGTAGAATGAGTACCAGCATAATAAAAGTCGCCACCTGCCAGTTTACAGTGGGGCGTTCCATCAAACGGAATTCGCAGGGTGTTTACTGGTTTATACACAAACCAAACACGGAGTGGACAGCACACTTCATGATGTCATTCCCGCGCAGGCGGGAATCCAGAATTGCCGTATGAAACAGTATTTTGTCTATATGCTGGCAAGTAAGAGGAACGGAACTCTTTACATTGACTTAACGAACGATTTGCTCAGAAGGATTTATGAGTATAAGAATGACTTGTTTGACGGCTTTACAAAGAAATACGGCATTCACATGCTTGTATACTATGAGGGATATGGCAGCATACATGATGCAATCGCAAGAGAAAAGCACATGAAGAAATGGAACAGACAATGGAAGATCAACCTAATTGAGAAATTGAATCCGGATTGGGAGGATTTGTATTGCAATCTGATGCAATGAATGGATTCCCGCCTTCGCGGGAATGACAGTCGGAGAGTATAGGTGACAGATTTAGCTTTCGTAGAGATAAAGGACTTCCGGATATTGGATATGCTATGGCTACTGATATACTAAGAATTGCCACCTGCCAGTTTGCTGTGGGGCGTTCGGTCAAACGGAATTCGCTCGCGATCTGTGAATTTATGCCCAAAGCGAAAAAAGCCAAAGCGGACATCGTGCATTTTTCCGAATGTGCACTGAGCGGCTACGTGGGCACGGATTTTCCGAACTTCGAAGGGTACGACTGGCAGCTTCTCAAAGAAGAGACAGAGAAGATAATGGCCCTGGCGGCGAAACTCAGGCTCTGGATCGTTCTGGGCAGTACGCACAGGCTGACCGGGCCGAATAAGCCTTACAACAGCCTTTATTTGATCGGGCCTGACGGCAAGATTATCGGCCGCTACGATAAGAGATTTTGTACGCCGGGTGATTTACGCCGGCTGACGCCCGGCAACAGGTTTGTGAACTTCACAATCAACGGCGTGAAATGCTCGCTGCTGATATGCTTCGATCTGCGGTTCCCGGAGTTGTATCGCGTACTTTACAAGCAAGGCGTCAACTGCATTTTCCAGTCCTTCTACAACGCCCGGCAGAAAGGCCCGAGCGTCCATACGCACATCATGCGCCAGACAATGCAATGCCGGGCGGCGACGAATCATATGTGGGTGAGCATGTCGAATTCGAGCGGGTATTATTCGCCCTATCCATCATGTTTCATCCAGCCGGACGGCAAGATCGTCCGCCAGCTCAGGGCAAATCGTCCCGGCCTGATGGTCAATACCGTGGATCTGAGCAGGAAATTCTACGACCCAATGGCTGATTTCAGGGATATGGCGATCAGTGGAAAACTAAACAACGCCCGGCAGGCCGTTAACGATCCGCGGTTGCGCAAGAAGACGAGCCTTTAGAAGCAGTTGTTAAGAACTTCTGCCGGCATAGATTTCTCGGACGTTGCGACGAAAGGTTTACGCCGGCAACAGGATAATTGCCAGCCCGCTCCGTTGTCTATTTCGGCGGGCAATTCCTTGCCTGGAAACGGCTTTTACGTTAAACTAAGGGCCATTAGTTGGTCGAAAGTTATAAACGACAGTATGATTCGGAGATATAAATATGAAACGAAAATACTTTATTTTGGTTCTTCTTCTGATTAGTTGTGTGTTGTTCTTACAGACTGGCTGTCAAGAGCAAACCAAACCGGCAAAAGAAGCCCTGACAGCACAGAAAAAGTCTGAAGCTGCTACCGAATCCGATAAACCCTTGCCAGGAATAACGTTCGAGAACGTAGTCTATGATTTCGGCGAAGTTGGCCCTAACAGGAAGAACACAGGCCAGATCAAGTTCACAAATACCGGAAAAGCCTTACTGGTGATCACTAAGGTTGACAGATGCTGCGGCGTCGTCACTAATCTGGAAAAGATGGAATATGAGCCGGGCGAAAGCGGAACATTGAAAGTAGAGTGGAACTCGGGATCCCGGCAAAGCACGATGAGGCAGAAACTTACGATCCACAGCAACGACCCGAAGATGCCTCAGACTATACTTACCCTTAAGGCCAGAGTTGTGCTGCAAGTTGACTGGGAGCCGAAGAGTCTGAGACTTTTCCTTGATGAGGAAAATGCCGGCTGTCCGAAAATTACTATCAACAGTCTCGACAAACAGCCCTTTTCAATACTGGAATTCAAATCGACCGCCGATTGTATTACCGCCGATTTTGATTCTTCGGTGGAAGCGACGAAGTTCATTCTCGAACCAAGGGTCAATATCGAAGCGATGCCAAAAAATTTCAAAGGGCGTATCAACATTAACCTGACACATCCGGAAGGGAAAACCGCCACGATTCTCTTTAGCGTGCTGCCAAAATATACAGTTAGACCATCCATGATTATCGTTTGGGACGCTGAGCCGGAAAAACCGGTAGTCAAGAAAATCGATGTACTAAATAACTATCATAAGGACTTTGAGATTGAGTCGGTAACTTCAAAGGGCGATATTATTGGCATAAAAGTTCTGGAGCAGAGGAAAATTACTAACGGCTATCAGCTTGACTTGGAACTAACTCCTCCGGCAGTCGAGAATAAAACAAACTTCAAGGATGAATTGTTTGTAAATATTAAAGGCGGCGAGAAGCTGGTAATTCGCTGTAACGGGCGTTATTCGAAAATAAAGCCCAAACCTAAGATACAGTAAAGATTGTTAGCGTGTCATTTTTGACGGAGTTGCCGGCCGATTCGATATCGGTTCTAATTGAAAATTCCTTGCTTAAAGATATCTTTTTAATTAAACTATAGGTCGTTAATTGGACGAAGGTTACATCACAATCTGATTTGGAGATGAGAACATGAAACCAGAATACGAAATACAAATTTCACGTTTCACTAAACGTGTCGGACGGATTATCTGTGTAATCTGCGGTTTGGTTTTGTTTTTGCAGATTGGCTGTCAGGAGCAGGCCAAAATGACAGACAGCTTCGTACCGGAAATCAAGTTCGAAAAAATGATCTACGACTTCGGTGAAATCGGCCCGAGCGCAAAGCAAACAGGTGAGTTCAAATTCACAAACGTCGGGGAAGGCTTACTGAAAATCACGAAGGTCGGGAAATGCTGCGGTGTAGTCCCCAGGCTGGACAAGATGGAATATAAACCGGGCGAAAGCGGGGCATTGAAAGTCGAGTGGAACTCAGGACCTCGGGAAAGCACAATGACGCGACAACTGGTTGTGCACAGCAACGATCCGAATACCCCCGCGACTAACCTCACCATTAAAGCCAAAGTTGTGCTGCAAATCGACTGGGAGCCGAAGAGATTGAAGCTTTTCCTTGATGAGGAAAATGCCGGCTGTTCGAAGATCACAATCAGCAGCGTTGATAATCAGCCTTTTTCAATAACAGGAATCAAATCGACCGCCGATTGCATAACTGCTGATTATGATCCTTCGGTAAAAGCAACTAAATACGTTCTTGAACCCAAGGTCGATAGCGAAAAACTGCAAAAAAGTCTCAAAGGGCGTATCAATATCAGTCTTGATCATCCAAAGGGAAATGCCGCCGTTGTTCTCTATAGTGTGCTGCCAAAATATACGGTTAATCCGCCTCTGCTTATAATTTTTAATGCTGAGCCGAACAAACCGATAGTAAGGAAAATCTCAGTGCTCGACAACTATGGAAAGGACTTTGAGATTGAATCGGTGTCGTCGAAGAACGGTATTGTTGCCATGAAGATTCTGGAGAAGAAGAAAATTCGCAATGGCTATCAGCTTGACGTTGAAATAACACCACCGGCCGACGAGGGTAAAACAAGATTCACTGACTTGTTCTCAGTAAGTATTAAGGGCGGCGAGACGTTGCCAATTCGCTGTAACGGCTACTATACAAAAAGAAAAGCCAAAGCGAAAACGCAAGAAAGTACACTTGAAAAGCCCAACCAAAGCGATTAGATCTTGATGTGCCAATTCGGTGTTGATCCGGCCGTACTGAAAGCTAAGTCCAGATCACTGAAATAAGCGAGGGGCTTTTTATGTGCAGAATAAAGATGGTTGATAAATGAAGCGATTAATAACTTGCATTTGTATCTTAACAGTAGGGATTTCTTGTGTATTGAAAACCCCGAAGAGAACTCCAAAATATGAAAAAGAGCGTTCGATGGTCGATTCGCTCACTGTTTTCTTGACCGGTAACGAGCTTGGAGCATTGAAGCCCTGTGGTTGTTCCGGCGGACAACTCGGGGGATTCGATAGACGCTCAGCCGTACTCAATACCGTGCCCGAGCAGAAAAGATTAATAATCAACACGGGTTCGTTTGTGAATAGTGACAGCGAGCAGGACCTGATCAAGTACCATATTATAATCCAGGCCCTTCAACTTCTCGATTATGACTTAGTCAGTCTGAGTGAGAAAGACATCGAAATAGGCAGTAATCTTGGAATGCTGGACAGCATTGAATCGTTCTTTAATATAATAAGCCCTCACAGTACGTCTGATATAGATGCGCCGGCGAAGTTTACAAAGGAATTCTCGCTCAAAGGCAGAACCGTGCTCTCTACCGTAGCGGCCTTTGACCCGGAATCGACCCCGGTAGAGCAAATCAAGGGGCTTTTCGCCCTGCCGTCCGGTGTGCCGACTCTCAATATCCTGATTCTGAGCAATAGCGATCCAGGAACTATCGAGTCTATCGCCAAAGCGGCTCCATTTATCGATTGTGTTGTCTGCCCATCCGAATCTGACGAACCGGCCGTGATTGGCAATCCGGATAAACGACCCCTGGCTTTCTCAGTGGGACGTTTCGGCAGATATATATGCGGACTGAAAGTAACAGCCCCTGTCAGAGTCGGTCAGCCGCTAAGATTGGCGTTTAAAGCGTTACCCGTCGAGGAAGGCTTGCCAAAAGACGACTCTCTGGTCAAACTGTACGAAGACTATCAGCAAATTGTCAAAGACAGGAACCTTTTGGAGAAACATCCGCGCTTCGCCTTGCCGAACGGCTTGAAGTATACCGGCTCGGAATCCTGTTCTTCTTCCGATTGTCATGCATATGAATATACTGAATGGATGGACAATATCCATGCAAGTGCTTATGTAACACTTGAGGAGGTCGGCTCGCAGTACGACCCAGAGTGTGTTGTATGTCATGTCATCGGCATGGATTATGAAAGTGGATTTATCTCTGAACAACAGACGCCGCTTTTGAAAGATGTCGGTTGTGAAAACTGTCATGGCCCGGGATCGGAACATAATGAAAAGCCCCATGAAGTTAAGACTACCGAGCCGAAAATGACTTGTATTCAATGCCATACGCCCGAGCACAGCGGCGACTACGCAGGTAACGAGGAGGAAAAACTGCAAGAAATTAAGCATTGGATGGAACCAAACGCTGCCGGTAATGTCAAATAAAGAGAGCAAAGCACAAGAGTATTAGTGCAAAGTTCAACCGACTTGTGTGCTTTCTATACTGATATGATAAAGACATTGCGAATAACAAGTGTTGTAGCAGCGATTCTGGCAGGTATCTTCTTTGTTTTTCCTGTGATTTATGGTGTACACAGCGATGAACAGGTGTTTTTGTTTAGCATTAAGGCGGAGTTTCAAAGTGATTTAGACAATGGGACCATCTCAGAAGAGTTGCGGCAAGAGTTTGAAGGAAGCTATAGCCCACTTTCGCAACATGCGGACGTCTCGGTTAAAGAAGCGGGCAGTAAATGGATGATAACCGATAACGATAAGTTGAACAAGTACTCTATCAGCAAAGCCGAGCGTGGTCTAAGGATTTACGAACCGTTCGAGCAGTTTCTAAATTCGCCAGGTGTGAAAGATAAGTTCGAGGATGCTGCGGATAACAAGGCAAACACAGGAGAGAGCCGGGAATCACCGCTCGTCGAGCAGGCAGAGAAATTTGCATCGTATTTGAATCCGGACAAACCGACGATACAGAAGACTGCGAAAGGAGCCAAGACGACGGATATTTCAAGCAGAGTGTCTGTTACACCCAAATTTAAAGTCTTTGGCACCAGTTATTGTGCAGAAAATTCGGAATTGTCGCAAGCATTGATTGATGAGCCTGGCAAGGGACGATACTGGGTCCGGCAGTCCAGCAAGATTGGGCATTTACTTGTTGAGCAGGTAAAAGACGGTCTCGTCGTTGTTAAAAGCAGCAAAGAGACTTTCGAGATTGAAATTGAGCAGATGCCGGAAACAAAGTCTCTAAACAAAACTTCCCCTGCTTCTTCGTTAAGAAGTAGCCAAAGCCCTAATAAATCCACATCATCGGCTTTCAGCAGAGCTGCCACTGGTGCTAGAAGAACAACCAATATACCTCAGAAACTGCAAAGAAACGGCGACGATGACGAAAAGATGGGGGAACTCGTAGACAAGCTGAAGGATTTACAGAGAAATCCTGCTTCGGATAGAACTAATTCGGGACTTGACAAAGAAGAAAGGTCTGCCCGGATAGAGGAACTCATTTCCAAATTTAAATCTACTCGTGTAAGTGCCGAAGAAGCGAAAAAGCTGGGTAATATGGGTGAAGAGTTGAAAGGCATTCGGAAAGACACAAATCCATCCCCGCCCGAAGCGGACAAGGGCAACGTAGAAGTCAGCCCACCCAAACCAGACACATCGTCGGAAAAATAGTCCCACGCCATATTTTTGAGTTCTGCATTGTAAAAAAAACATTTCCAACTGCGATTAAGCCGATGAATCCAGCTTTCTTTTGTTTCTAAAACATTTTCATAAGCATTTACGATAGTTTTATAGGTCCTTAAAGTCCAATATGCGTGAATTTGTACTTAGTTGGTGTGCCCGATAAGTGTCAACATTAAACTCGATCAGTCGGATGAATCAAAGATCGGCAGCTTCCGATTGACGTTTGAAACTCGATGCTAAAAAAACACCTGTTTTAGTGAACATATTGGCGTTTTTTTACCTGAAAATCGGGAACTTTTGCCCTTTTTTTGTGTCTGATTTAATAGTAATTACTTTAAAACCGGCCCCCGTTGTTTTGCCTCGTAAAAGTGAGGCTGTGGGGAAGGGATTGATACCTTGATATATCGGACGAAGGGGTGTTTCATGATGACAAAGCAGCGTTGTTCTCACGGGGGATACAATTGGATTTTTGCAGTTACAGCAGCTCTTTTGATATTCAATAATTGTCTTTTTGCTGCCGAGCAAACAGGAGTTCCCAAGGAACCCCCATACTTAATTTTTTCTTTGAAACACATATCTGTCGAGCAAGGAAAGAAATATCTCGCCGAGGTTGTAACGGGCACGGTGACGCATCCTTTTCCCGGGTTGTCCACCCTCTTGGTAACCGCTCAGTCGCGTGAGCTGGCCAAAGCAAAGGCTATTCTCGATATTGTTGATGGGCCGGAGCAATTTGTCGTAAAAGCGATTCTTCCCGTCTCAGCGGCCAGGAATATGCCGTCTAACGAGCAGATTGCAGCGAAACTCAATCCCAGCTTAACCAGGGGAATATCAATCGGGAGCTTCTCCAAGCCGCCGCATAAGGACGCGAAAACTAAAGCAATTATAGACATTCACAATGATGCTGTGATTGCTATTGTGCCGGTTAGATTGTTGGACAAAATCGTTTCTGCAATAGGACAATTGCAGAATTCAGGCAGGCTCAAAGCACAGGATATACCGAAAGAACAGGATAAACCGGAATCTCCTGCTAAACGGAAAGCTTCTGCTTTAGCCGAGCCAAGTGAGGCGAGATTCCTTTTTACAGCAAGTGGCGAGGTCAAAACCAAGCCAAACACCGTTGCAACCGTAGTCAAGCAAGAGACACTGGAACCGTCTGTAACCAACCAGGATGAAGATATGCCATCGCTTATCGACGAAGAGCAAATAGTCAATCTGGCTTTGGCCGAGCGCCAGAAGCTTACAGTCGTCGAATTCCTGGGTTTGGTAGGTCCGTATTTGCAACTGGACTTCATGTACGAGGAGAAGGATGTCGCCGAAGAAGTAACAATCAATCCTCACGGCAAGTTTCGAGGCCCCATAAAGGTAAAGGATTTGTATCCTTTGCTCGAAGAGGTACTGAAGTTCAAGAACCTTGCGATGACCCGCGGCAAAGGCAATCTCGTCACGATCGCTCCGGCGGCAAACGCATTGGACATTGATCCTGCATTACTGGAGAATATAGAAGACAAAATCGAACGTGGCGATGGAATCGTCCAACGTGTTGTCAAACTGGAACATATAGATACAATTACAGCACAAAATCTTTTGACCGGTATGAAGCTCACAACGAGCATCACTGCGGTTCCCGAAACAAAAACCCTCATCCTTACGGGGTATGCCCACCGTATGACACGCATACAGGCATTACTGAACATTGTCGACAGACCGGGAGAGCCAAAAAAGTTCAGGTTCAGGCAGTTGCAGTACACGATGGCCGAGACGCTTGCTCCAAAGCTCCAAAGCCTTGCCGAGCAATTAGGTACTATATCCATTACAGTTGCCGCTACAACTGAATCACCAGTGACGCCTACGATTAGTCCGAAGAGGGCGACCGAAACGGCAGCCCAATATCAAGCCCGAGTCCGCCAGGCACAGACCGCAGCAGCAGCAAGGCAAAGAGCGATAGCGAGAACACCAACCACGAGCCAACAACCAGGATCAACACTACCCACCGTATATCTCGATGCCGACGAAAGAACAAACCGAATTCTGATGATTGGACTTGATGAACAATTAGATGAAGTCGAGGAGCTGATAAGTACTCTTGATGTGGTGCAGCAGGACCTGCGGTCCATGGAATTGTACAAAATAAACCACGTTGACGCTGAGCAGGTCAAGACGCAATTGGAAGAGCTTGGCATTATTAGCCCCAGACTGACAAGCTCATCTTATTCTTCGAGACTTACTACCGGTGCCAAACCTCCAACAACGACACCAACCAGGACTTCAACGAGTAGCTCAATGAATACGAGAGGCGAAACAAACGAGGCTCTTACGGGAGAGCCGCAGGTGGTAGTTGTTGAACCGACAAATTCACTGCTGGTTAATGCGACGGCCGAGCAGCATATTGAGATCGCAGAAATTATAAGCTATGTAGATGCTGAAACAGACAAACAGGATATACCTTATAAAGTCTATCCGCTCGAAAACCAGTCGCCGAACCATTTGGCTGAGGTTCTGGAGCCGCTTATTCAAGAGAGTATCCTGGACAAGGAAGGCAAGGTCGAAAGCGTCAGACAAAAGCAGGAAGAACAAATAACGATAGTTCCGGACCCTAATACTTTTTCATTGATTGTATATGCGAGCAAAAAGAATCAGGAATGGATAAGTAATCTGATAGAACAATTAGATAAGAGAAGGCCACAGGTTCTTATAGATGTCACGCTTGTTGAAATCAGCGAATCCGATGATTTCGACTACGATTTGCAGTTGGTCTCGAAATTCCCGAGATTTGAAGCGGGTGGAGTGCTGGACAAGATCGATTCCCCCGCCATACTTTCTCCATTTCCCTCTGGACGAATCGCTGAGGTAGGAAGCTCTTTTATAGGGGATAATTTGAAGGGTCAAGGTTTTTACGCCGACACTCATATCCAGGCACTGTTAACTCTGATGCAGAAAAAGGGTTATGGCCGTGTTCTCGCGAAGCCAAAGATTCTCGTTAACGATAATGAGCTGGGACATATCGACGCAACCAATACCATATACGTATCCAGGAGTTCCTCGTCCGCTACCACTACCGGCGAAGCCGTTGTGAGCTCAAGCTACACTTTTGATGAATTCCCATCCGGTATTGAACTTGATATAACGCCCCATATCAGCAAGGGTAACCTGCTTCGTCTTGAAATAACCATGACACGTTCAGATCAAGGGAGTCCTTCCGGCATCGAGAATCAGCCACCACCACCAAAGAGAGAGAACAATATTGAGACGACAGTTACAGTCCCTGACAAGAGTACGATAATTCTTGGAGGCATAATACAGTTAAATCAGAGAAAAGATAATTGGAAGGTGCCCCTGCTCGGTGATATACCCCTTGTGGGAGGACTCTTTAGAAAAATTCATAACAACAGAGATGATACGAGACTGTATATATTTGTTAAAGGTGAGATATTGAGACCCGAAGAGACACTTGCCGGTCTGCCGGCCCTGGAGAAAATATCTGAGAGAAACAAAATTGCGTTTGAAGAATATGAGAATAAATTCCAACACTATCAGGATTGGCCGGGTATAAAACCAAAGCCGGTTGAGCCATTAAAAGTTCTCGATGCACAATAACAATGAAAGACTTGCTTTTACAAGCTGCGAAACGAACCGGTCTTATTGATGCTGAGCGATTGGCTGGGTTTTTCGAAGAAAACACCGGTCATGGTCGACTTGACGAGGCTCTGCTAAACTGCCCTTACTTTACGGAAGATGCCGTACTGAGGCTGTTTGCCGAAGCGCTCGGCTGGGAGTTTCTGCCGGAAATATCTGCAAAGAACGTGCCTGTGGAATTCATAGAAGCCGTCCCCGCAATGTATGCCCAGCACCATTATCTGGTCGGTATAAAACCGGATGCTGATAATGGTGAGCTTACGGTGGTATTATCCAAGCCACTCGATGCGAATGCTCTGGACAACGTCTCGAAGATGATGGGCTTGCCTGTAACGGCGGCAGTATCCACCCGCGCTGCTATTACTTCTGTAATAGACGTCGCCTATGAGCAGAAGACGACGGTCATCGATGAGGTGGTGGAAGAGCTCGATTCGCAGAATCTCGACCAGCTCATCGATGAAGTTTCAACTTCGGATGACCTGCTCGACGTAGTAAATCGACCACCGGTTATCAGGCTGGTCAATGACATTCTCTTTCGCGCCCTGCAGTTGCGGGCCAGTGATATTCATGTCCATCCTTACGAGTCAAAGATTCAGATTCGCTACCGTATTGACGGTATTTTGTATGATACCCTGAACCTGAACAAAAATGTCCTGCCTTTGGTTATTTCACGTATCAAGGTTATGGCCGGCATGGACATTGCCGAGCGCCGGCTTCCACAGGACGGCAGGTGCAGTGTCCGGCTGGGCCAGCGTGAGGTCGATTTGCGCATCAGCACCGTGCCGACCAGCTACGGCGAGCGCAGCGTCCTTCGACTGCTCGATAAAAGCACCGGGCTTTTCGGATTGAACGAGCTGGGATTGTGCAAGGATAACATGCAAAAATTCGATTCTTTGCTCAACCGCTCACACGGGGTTATTTTCGTGACAGGCCCGACCGGCAGCGGAAAAAGCACAACACTTTACGCGTGCCTTAACAGAATCAACTCGGCCGAGAAGAACGTCATAACCATAGAAGACCCGATTGAGTATCAGCTCGGAGGTATCAGCCAGATTCAAGTCGCCAGCAAGAAAGGAATGACTTTTGCCACGTCGCTGCGTCACGTGCTGCGTCAGGACCCGGATGTTATAATGATTGGCGAGGTTCGAGACATTGAGACCGCCCGTATGGCGATACAATCTTCGCTTACAGGTCACCTGGTTTTCAGCACTCTGCATACTAACGACTCGGCAGGCGCGGTCAGCCGACTCCTGGATTTGGGCGTTGAGCCATATTTAGTGAGTTCATCGCTGATTGCCATAATAGCTCAGCGGTTAGTACGAAAAGTGTGTCCGGATTGCAAAGAACCTGTTGACCCATCGCCCCACGAATTAACAGAGCTTGGACTGGGTAAAATGGATAATGACAGCGGAAAATTCTTTGTCGGCACAGGCTGTGAGAGGTGCTTTCAGACCGGTTATCGCGGCCGAACGGGTATTTATGAAATGATGTTGATCGATGCCGAGATACAGAACCTGATATACAAAAGAGAAAGTGCCGGTACAATAAAGAGGTTTGCTCTTAACACCGGCCTGCAGACTCTTCGAATGGACGGCGCCAGAAAAGTGCTCGACGGAATAACAACTATCTCTGAAGTATTGAGAGTGACACAGGCAGACGTAATGTAATTTTATTTACAAATAGTCCATATTTAATAATAAATAGTAAATAAAATGCCAAGATACCACTATATAGCGATAGCCGCTAACGGCAAGAAGGTCAAAGGGGCAATTACCGCCGAAAGCCCCTACTCCGCACGAAAACAACTCCGGGTGCGGAGCATTCACCCTTCGTCCGTCACCGAGGACAGCTCAAAAGCTGAAGGTAAAACGGCGTTGTTTTCGATTTTCGGCAAAAGAAACAAAACCCAGATAATCGACTTCACCAAGCAAATGGCCACGCTGCTCACATCGGGAATCAAACTTACCGAAGCTCTCTCGGTCCTTACCATGCAAACGTCCGATGTTCGATTTCGAAACGCCCTTTGCGATATTCGCGACCGCGTTGTCACTGGCGAATCGTTTACCGATGCCCTTAAAGATTACAGCGATTATTTCGACGTCATATATGTAAGTATGGTCCGCGTAGGTGAGGTTACAGGGATATTGGGCCAGAGCCTTTTAACAATCTCCACCTTCATGGAAAAACGCCGGAGAGTCGAAGCGAAAGTAATGACTGCAATGGTATATCCCATTGTACTGATTTTCTTTTGCCTGGCGGCTATTCTGATATTGACAACCCAGGTCATTCCGAAGATAGGCAATGAGATCGCAAGAGCGGGGCGGGAATTGCCCTGGATAACAAGACGTTTGATGGACGTCGGGTATGTGCTGACCAGTTGGTGGTTGTTGTTGGTTATTGCAGCAATAGTAGGATTTATCTGGGTACTGAAGCGGTTTTTGAAAACCAGCCGAGGCGCTTATCTGCGCGATAAGTTCCTTTTGTCCCTGCCGTTGTTCGGACCTCTCATAAAGCAGCGTGTTGTCGCGCGCTTCGCATCTACTCTTTCGACGTTACTCGGTTCCGGACTCGCTATGGCTGAGTCTCTTCGGGTTGTTGCCGAGGTTACCGGCAACACCCTTATGAAAAGAGCCATCAAGCAGTCGCGCGAGAGGATTCTTGCCGGCGCCGACATCGCAACTCCACTTCGGGACAGCGGCGTTATCGATCCTGCTATCGCCCACATGGTCGCAGTTGGAGAAAAAAGTGGCGAGCTTGAAACGATGCTTAAAAGTATCAGCGACAATCTCGAATCTTCAAGCGATATAGTTATTGAAAGATTAAGCGCTGCGGTTGAGCCGCTAATTATAATTATTATGGCAGCAATAATTGGTGTAATTGCTTATGCGACAATACTGCCGATACTCGAAGTTTCGGCAGGTAACTTTTAACGAATTCTCAGGGAGGTCACAATGACAAGGAAAAGTAGAAAAAAACACCTTAAATATGGTTTTACGATGGTCGAGCTTATGGCGATGCTGATTATCATCGGTTTGCTTGCCACTCTGGTAGTCACAAAAGTAACAAGCAAGATAGACCAGGCACGTATTACGACTACGAAGGCCAATTTAAAGATTCTTTCTTCAGCAGTTAATCAATTCAAGATGGATACGGGTCGATTCCCAACCGAAGAATTAGGATTGCTGGAAC
>JBARRE010000306.1:0-8549 GCA_049644065.1 Sedimentisphaerales bacterium
GGCGGCCAAGCCGGCACCAACGCGTACTCTTCCGAGTGTCCCCACGTCGTGAAGCTAAGCGACACAGATTTCTACCTTTTCAAAACGCAAACGTACGGCCCATTCAAAGGCGATATCCGAAAAAGAGGCGCCCCCCAGACCAGTATTTACCATTCAAACAACCCGATGATGTTCGGCATTAACCAGGACCACAGGTATTTCGTCTGCACATTGCCCGTAGCGGCGCCGGAAATCATTTATTACAAAGATAACTACTACATTGCCGCCCTAAATGAAGGCGCTTTAGACGGCATACGCATTGCAAAGTTGACGTGGGTAAAAAAATAATCCATCCACACCGTCGACCTGCACCCGGCACTGCAAATGCTTAAGCTCATCGAGCGTCTGTCAATGTCAGCTTCATCGCCCAATCATTGCGGGACTTGGTTAAATTACCGGGGAAACTCGGCAGGTCAATTACGCCGGCGGAATTGGCACTTAAAACACCCGCGTCTCTCCAAATACCGGTCCTCGGATTAAACCATACGGCTTCGTACTTGCCTCTTAATATTGCGCCTGATAAGTTCGCTTTAGGACAGTCCTTCTCGAAGTACAGAATAAACAAATCCTTCTCTTCGGTGCGGGCACAATAAGACCATCCGATGCACGACTTGGCTTTGCCCGATCTGTTCGGCTTTATTAGATTCGCACTGGGAACGAGATCCCGGTACCTGCCGCCTTCGGACAGAATGAAGGTTCGCAGGTGCCGCATTTGGTCTGCGGATCGCCATTTGATGACATCCCAGATATGGCTATTCGCGGCATCTTCTACGTTCCCGCCCCACATTCCGCCGTCCCATCCGCCGGCGCCGTAGATGTGCCCTCCCAATCCGCCGGATAAAACGCTGCCGTACATTGCGGAGCGGCAATACAAATCAGAAGTCTCCGTGTCGCCGTCCGCTCCTTCCATCCCTGCGTAATAAGGTTCTCCGTTGATGCCGGGCACCGGCGGCGAGGCATTGAATATCTCGGTTAGGTACGGATACAGGTCGTGAGTACGCCTGTTGCCTATCTGATGAAACGTAAGCCATTTGGCCTTATCCGTGTGGCCGAAGTTTCGCAGCGTCGAAGGATTCGAGTTTGTCCCGGCAAGTGTCCCAAATGGCGGATGCCCATACTTCTCAATGACGCGATTAGCCGCCAGGTTCCACTGCTCGGCCGGTATGGTCGAACCGGTCCAGTCAAGATGGATCGGACTGAACAGACAAATATTGGCCTGATACCGACTCCAGATGTACTGGATGTAACGCGTATAAGACTGTGGCCATTCGTAATACTTCTTCCACCCCTGCCCTATGTCACGCCGGGAGACCTCAATAAACGGAACAAAGCCCTGGCTGTTGAGATAATCGATCTTCTTGTCCATATTCCGGAAGTATTTCGGATTGATCCGATCCACATCGGGAAAGTATTTCTCGTAACCGGGGATTTTACCCGGAAAAAGAAACGCACGATGACCATCTTCGTCGTGCATGTCCTTGGCACTTTCGGTCCCGGCCTGCTTCCACGCCGAACGCAGGACCGCCTCGTCGGACATCTTCAGTGTTGCCGGCTTGTCATCGTTAGTCCAGTTCGGAAATGCCGCAATCATAGCAATGCAATTAAAATCCTGCTTTCGCCGAAATCGCACATAATCCTTGAAACCGGCACTCGGGCCAATCGGGCGCTGCTTGTCATCATCGTACCATCTGTAGCGAAAGGTCGGCACTGACCACCATGTATCTCCTAAAAGGAAAAACGGAGTCCCGTCGGCATATTCGAACGCGTGACCGTTTGCAGATGCTTTGATCATACCACACCGGCAGAGATTTGCCTGTTTCTCCGTTTCGGACCAGGCAACAGCAGTGAATTCCCCATTCTTTCCGTTAAGGCCCGGATCGGTTTGATTGGAACCGCTGCTCCATTTCCACAAACCCGGGGCCACCGCGAGAACACGCAGCCGAAAAACATTGTCACCATCCCAGAATCCGTAGCACCGTTTCTCGAATCCCGGCCCTTTCAGATCAACCCAGACTTCCACTTCCGTGTACGGATTATCATAATGTTTCCCGGCATGAAGGGTAAGCTCCACCTTTTCCCACACATGGGCGGTACCGGCAATACCCGTGCTGATTGTGCCGAGCAACAAAACGACGGCGGCAAATAAAATTACCGGAAAATCCCACGCTTTCCAAATCGTTCCGGTTAAAACACCAGGTTTCTTTTTACAATGATTCACTATTCTTTACCTTCCTTTCCACAAAACGTTAAATGCCAATCTATGAATTGTTAACAAATCCGGCGGTCAACGGATTTGCCTCGATTTTCAATGAGGAATTTGAGCCACTTTTCCCAGACCTCTATGTAAATCTCGCCGGAAACAAGGAAGCAATCGTTATGGCCGCCGAAAATCTCTATGAATTCTTTCGGCTCGTTCGCCGCATCGTAGAGCTCCAAACCAAATTTATACGGCACAATCCCATCGTTCCTGCTATAGATCAGCATAGCCGGACAACGAACTTCCTTAATATAGTCGATTGTCCTGTAGCCGAACCTCGCAAACCACCTTACCGGCATATAAGGGTAATATTCTTTTCCGATGTCAACGTATGATGTAAAAGCACTCTCAACAACCAATGCTCCCGCCTCGACCTTGCTTGCCAGTTGTGCCGCGATAGTCCCGCCCAGAGACCTGCCGAAGATAATAATATCCTCCGCCGGTATTTTCTTTTCTTCGGTCAGCCATTTGTATGCAGCCATGGCATCGGTGTACGTACCTTCTTCGCTTGGTTTGCCCGGGCTGTCGCCGTAGCCGCGATAATCAAAAATGAAACAATCCAGTCCTAAATTATGAAAGATATTTATACTGTCCAGACGGTGCGCCATATTGCCGCCGTTGCCGTGGCAGAAAAGAACCGTGAGGTTCGATTTTTTCGCAGGGATATACCAGCCGGTCAAATCCAATCCGTCGGCGCTTTTGAAAACCACATCTTCAAAATCCAGGCCCAGTTCTGCAGGCGTGCTGGAAACATCTCGCTCGGGACTATAAAGAAACTTCGGCTGCTTAACATAAAGCACTGCCGCAAAAGCTAAATACGTGATTAGCAATACCCCAACAATTTGTATAAGCATCGAATCCATAATAATCGATATAATGACCAATAATAAATTGTCCATTCTCTGGCCTGGGATTATTTTAGTTTGCCGCCGAGCATGAAACAAGCTACAATTTTGGCGTGATTAAGAGAAGGAAAACAAAAACGGTCAAGGTCGGCACGATTAAAATCGGCTCTCGTGCCCCTGTCGTTATCCAGTCGATGACAAAGGTGCCGACGGTGGACGTGGATCGCTGCGTAAAGCAGATCAACCAGCTTGCTCATGCGGGCTGCCGGCTGGTACGTCTCGCCGTGCCCAGGCGAGCCGACACCGCTGCTTTTGCACAAATCGTGCAGAAAGTAGATACACCTCTTATCGCCGACGTGCATTTCAGCGCCGACCGGGCAATTGAGGCGATCGAAGCCGGCGCCGCCAAAGTACGGCTCAATCCCGGCAACATAAAGAATCGCAAGGACATTCTTCGAATCATCGACGCGGCTAAAATGTACAAGACCGCAATCCGCATCGGGGTCAACGAAGCAAGTATCAGGGACCTCCAGAAGGAACCTGTCCCAATCGAAAAACGCACTGCCCTGATGCTCAAGGAAATGAAAAGCTACGTCCGGCTCTTCGAAGGTCGTAATTTTAATTCATTGGTCCTTAGCGCAAAAAGCAGCGACGTAACACGAACCATCGAAATCAACCGCTCCATTTCAGAGACTTTCGACTATCCCATCCACCTCGGCCTGACCCACGCCGGCCTTCCGGAAGATGCCCGGATGCCGTCGGCCATTGCCCTGGGCACACTGCTGGCCGAGGGAATCGGTGACACCATCAGGGTAAGCGCCGCCGGCAATCCCATCGAAGAGGCCGAAATTGCAAAGCAGATTTTAATTGCACTCGGCCTTTACGAACGTTCGGGTCCGGAATTGATCGTATGCCCGACCTGCGCCCGCTCTGAAATCGATGTCATCAAATTGGCTCGCCGGGTGGAAAAAGCCATAAGTAAGATCGACAAGCCGCTTCGTATCGCCGTGATGGGGTGCGTCGTCAATGGCCCGGGCGAAGCCGCCGACGCCAATCTGGCAATATGCGCTGCAAAGAACAAAGGATATATCTACCGCAACGGCCGAAGAATTTCCATCGTCCCGGAAAACGAAATCATTCCGGCGTTACTGGAAGAATTACAGAGAATGTGACACTATGTGCGTACCTGAGAAAGTCCCACATACGTTTTACGAATCTTTGAAAACAACATTCAAAACATTCTTAATCGTTGTCGTTTTCAGCATCGCTTTCGGATACATCGAAGCCGCCGTCGTCGTTTATCTCAGGCAAATCTTCCATCCCGACGGATTTATCTTCCCCATGACCGTATTAGGCACCGGCCCATTATTCAAACGATTCCTGCTGACCGAGATTGGCAGAGAAGCGGCCACAATCGTTCTAATCTTTACCGGTGCCTGGCTGTCCGGACACAATCGCCATCAGCGAGTCGCTTATTTTATGATTATCTTCGCCGTCTGGGACATTTTTTACTACGTCTGGCTAAAAGTCCTCCTCGACTGGCCCGCCTCAATAATGGACTGGGACATCCTGTTTCTTATTCCCGTTACCTGGGCATCACCGGTCCTCTACCCCGTTCTTATCTCAACAACATTGATTGTATTCGCAGCAGTAATACTATACCTCTCCTGCTGCGGTCGATCGATAAAAGTAACGCCGCTGGACTGGGTTGCCTTCTCCGCGGCTGGTCTTATCGTAGTCATATCCTTTTGCCTTCCCGGCCTGCATATCACCGAGCAGGATTTTGCGTCGTATTTCTACCGGCCATTGTTCGCCGCCGGTTATTTGTTCGGCCTTGTGATATTCATGAAATGCCTTTTGAAGTCCAAATAGCGGGCGCAAAAGCGTAGCATGAAAAGCAAACAAGGGACTCTTGATTCCGAAACAGCCTGTTACATACCGCAAGTTAAATCATGACACATGAGCAATACATCCCGTCTCGATCACGACTCGTCATCCCCCATACTCGATTTCCGATATTCATGCAACACGGAATTTTCGTGCTTTACTTCCTGTTTCGGTTATCCCTTGACGTATTCGGTTTGTTCGACTTTCGATACGATCTTCGCCGATTGTCTCCGTTTGTCTCTTGTGCTGCCCCCTTGGTCTCTTGTCCGAATCCCTCGAACTTGCCGAAAATCATCTTGCCGGCAGAGGTCTGGAGTGAGCTGGTGACGCTAATAACCGTCTCCCGCCCGATCTTGTTGCGGGCGCCTTCAACGACAACCATTGTCCCGTCATCCAGATAACCGATACCCTGCTCCGATTCTTCACCCGGCTTTATGATTTTAATTTGCATCGCCTCGCCGGGCAGTGCAACGACCTTGAGCGAGTTGGCCAGGTCGTTGATATTCACCACGTCAACCTCGCGCACCCGCGCGACCTTGCTGAGGTTATAATCCGTAGTCGCCAGCCGTCCGTTACAGGCCTTGGCAAACATCAGCAATTTCTGGTCAACGCCCTTGACTTCCTCGACCTCTGCAATCACGGAGTCATCGATTACCACGTCGATAACGGGGTCAGTCTGCATCTTGTTGAGTATATCGAGCCCCCGCCTGCCACGGTTGCGTTTGAGCTTGTCGGCCGAATCGGATATAAGCTGCAACTCGTTGAGCACAAAACGAGGGACAATCAGCGGAGCATCGAACAATTTACTCTGGCACAAGTCCACGATCCGTCCGTCAATGATAGCCGAAGTATCTATAACCAGCGGCCGGGAGCCCTTGGTCTGCTTGGCAAATTCCACGTAAGGAATCACAAAGCGCACATCATCCTTGGTCCGCATGACAATACTGATAGTAAGATAGCATATACATATCCCAAGAACCCATTTGATAGATGTGACTCCCAGCTGGGTAACATTCTCGCTGAAAGTAGTGATCATCATATCGACCACCGGGGCCAATACCCAAAGAATAAGCAAACCAACGAACAACCCGAAAAACACACCTGCCAGAGCGCTAAACTTCTTCTTCGGCGTCAGAACATCCAGCAAAAAGACAAACATCGCTATTCCTATGCTGCTAAAAACAATCGCTCGGTAATTAGCATCCCACGTCTCTTGTGAGCGTGAGCCTTCCTCATCTTTGTCCATCATAGGAGAACTGATATTAACGAACATAACCGCAACAACAACAACAATAAAGATAGCCCTGAAAATCCATAGTAGTTTCATAGTTATAATCCTCAAAATTATGATAAATATTCGCTTTTATAAATGTAGCCATTATATACTGTTTATAAAGCGTTATCAATCAATATATTATACAGCATGAAAATATCTTTGACGCCTTGAACCTTTATACAATAAAATCGTATATAAAATACTTAAAACGTGTATATTTCATTGCCGAATCGTTGATCTTTGTTACTGTTTTATTCAACTGATATATTGGAGACCGAAATGCAGATTATTAGCTACAAAGAGAACAAAAATTACTCACATCTTCTTGTAATTTCAACCTTACTGCTGCTCTTTAGCACACCGTTGTCGGCCTTAGCGGCGGATCCGGACAGCATCGCTGCCTTGCGGCAGATGGGCAAAGCCTTTTCTTCGATCGCCGAAAAAGCCTCACCAGCCGTTGTCGGACTCCAGGCCGAGAAAATCGTCACCCAGGACAGCCAAACATACCGCAACTCACCGTTCGGCGACGAATACGATTTCTTCGATTATTTCTTCGGACCACGCTCTCCTCGTCAACGCTCTCCACGATCCCCCCAGCGGAGAAATCAACAACCCCAAACAGCCCTCGGATCGGGCTTCGTAATCTCATCTGACGGTTATATCCTGACAAACAATCACATGGTCGAAGATGCAGAGAAAGTCACTGTTGAGCTCTCGGACGGCAGGAAATTCACTGCTGAAATTACCGGAACGGACCCGGATTCCGATGTCGCAGTCATCAAAATCGACGCCGACAACCTGCCTTATCTCGAATTAGCGGACTCCGATACCCTCGAAGTCGGCGAATGGGTCCTTGCCATCGGCAATCCGCTGGGTTTTAGCCATACTGTCACCGCCGGCATCGTCAGCGCTAAGGGCAGAAGCGTCGGCCTGGCCACTATTGAAAACTTCATCCAGACCGATGCCGCCATTAATCGCGGCAACTCGGGTGGCCCTCTGCTAAATCTCGAAGGGAAGGTCGTCGGGATGAACACCGCCATTTACGGCGCGACCGGAAATATCGGAATCGGCTTTGCGATACCCGTAAACATAGCAAAACACGCCTATAAACAGATCCGTAAGGGCGGAGCCGTTGAACGAGGCTTCCTCGGCATTTCGTTTGAGGACTTAACTCCCGAGTTGGCTACTGCTTTCGACTTGAAAACAGACACTAAGGGCGTTGCTATAAAAGAAGTGATAGCGGATTCTGCTGCAGAAAAGGCCGGATTGAAACGCTATGATGTCATTGTCGAATTCGAAGGTCAACCCGTTGAAAAAAGCAACGAGTTCCTTAATCGCGTGGCAATGCTAAGCCCGGATACTAAAGTCGATCTTGTTGTCCTGCGAGATGGAAAACGAAAAACAGTCAACGTAAAACTCGGTAAACGGCCTCCTGAAGCAGAACTTAGAGGAAACCTGCCGGCAGAGACTATCGAGGAATTAGGATTTTCTGTAGTAAACCTGACTGAAGAATTGGCTACGCAATTGGGCTATGAAGGTGAAAGCGGAGTCGTCGTCAGAGAAGTCGAAGCCGGCTCACAAGCCGCTCAGGCCGGCATAGTCCCGGGAGTACTGATTAAGGAGGTCAATCGGCAAGAAGTCAGAAATACGAAAGAGTTCAACGAGGAAATTAAAAAAGCCCAGAAAAAAGGAAGAGCTCTACTGTTATTAAGGCATGAGAATTCGTCAATCCTTGCCCTGATAATATTCGAATAACAGAAAGACACATAATCCCTTAGAGATTAACACTTTAGCCCCGTCCAAAGCGGGGCTTTTTTTATTTCGGGATTCGAATTTGAGCCTCTGCGTAATCGATTTCGCCTCCAAACAACCTCAAAGCCCTGATTTTTCCAATCTGTCAGGTTCGTCGATGCGGCGGCGGATGACGCGCCTGCATTGTCGGCTAAAGAATTGCCGGACTGAGAA
This sequence comes from Sedimentisphaerales bacterium, assembly GCA_049644065.1. Lineage (GTDB taxonomy): Bacteria > Planctomycetota > Phycisphaerae > Sedimentisphaerales > Anaerobacaceae > JAFGPJ01. The sequence continues at coordinate 8,270 of JBARRE010000306.1, forward strand.
AAGCCAATTTTAAGAGCAATACTACCCCTAAAGAGGTAGAACAGTACTCAAATACCGATTTCTGAGTTTGGATTCATGGCTTCTCCACCGAGAATCCAATGAGATATCCTTTGCTGGTAATTGAGAATAGATAACAATCATATATATCGCCCGATAATTAACTATATAAAGTAAAAATTTCCTTGACGTAATGCTAATTAATCTGTTATAAACAGTATAGGTGGAAAATTTAGATTTTTGCCTTTTTGGAGGGGGAAATTTCTACAATTTATTATAAATT
>JBARRE010000307.1:0-2339 GCA_049644065.1 Sedimentisphaerales bacterium
AATGGTGAAGTGTGAGAATCCGATAATCAGGAGTTTATTTGAAAAGCCGGCAAAAAGAGCTTTTGGAATTGTTGGATAAATCGGGAGCGGATTTATACGCGCTTTTGACAAGGCTGACACTGCGCGAAGATGTCGCTGAGGAACTTATGCAGGAATTATTCATAAAACTTAATAATTCTAGAGGTATCGGTAACGTTGCCAACTGGAATGCCTACGCCCGCAGGTCGGCGATCAACCTGGCCTTCGACTGGCGGCGCAGCCAAAAGCGAACCGTTTTGGCAATGGGACAGTTTGACGAACCGGCCTCTAATGACGATTCGCCAGTGGGCAAACTCATCTATTCGGAAGAATTGCAGCAGACGCTGGATGCAGTCGGCCGGCTTAAGAAGTCATCCCGCGAAGTGCTTGTCATGCGTTACCTCCAGCAGGAATCCTACGATAATATCGCAGAACAGTTAGGCAAGACATCCCACCAGGTCCGGGCCTTGTGCTCCAGGGCCATACATCACCTTCGGGATGTGCTTGGCTCCAACGAACATAAATCTTCCAAAAAGGAGATACATAATGTCGCAGATCGATGAAAACGAAATTCATGACCGCCTCAAACGTCTCTCACAGGTTGAGCCGGGAAAGGAATCTTCCGACCGCGCGATGCAGAAGGTCCACGATGCTCTGATAGCTGACGAAGGGCGTAGGGTGGGGCTTGCCCCACCATTATTGATCAGCAGGCTAATAAAACTTGCTGCCGCAGCGGTGTTGATGGTTAGCGCCGGATATATCGCCGGTCGAGTTTCGGCACCGGAACCGCTGGACGTTCAGGAACTTCAAGCCGCTCTGGAAAGCTCGCTGAAATCGTCGCTTGTCCCGGCGATTCGCCAGGAGCTGCTCAGCCAGATGGACGACCGCTGGCAGTCGACTCTCGCAGCGAGCCATGCCCAGGTTAAAGATGAGCTTGCCCGGCAGGTCCGTCGGGACCTGACGGAATTCGCCGCCCAGACCCTGGCTGCATCGGGGACACGTACCGACCAGCGTCTGAATGAGCTCATTCAGTTAATCGAAGCCGCCCGAATCCAGGACCGCCGGAGAATGGCGGAGGCTTTTGACTATATTGAATCCCGTTTTGGCAATGGCCTCGTGACACTTGCCGCCCGGACGAACGATCTATTGAGCACTGAGCGGGCAGGCCCGGCTGCGAATGTATCTGAGAATTGAACCTTAAATGAAAGGATGAGAGAATGAACCGTTTAACTCGAACAATTATTGTGATTGTCGTTTTCAGTCTGGCAAATTCAAGTTTCACCCCGGCTCAAACAAATTCCGAAGGGAAAATACAAACATTTACTATTTCCGGTCAGGTCGGATTACCCGGCGTAGAGATGCTTGGCCTGCCGGGTAATACTGTGACTGATGAAAATGGTTTATACCGTACTACTGTTGACTACGGCTGGACCGGCACGGTTATGCCTCGAAAAGAAGGTTATAGACTCAAACCACCAAGTAGAAACTACAACAAAGTCACGGCCGATCTAAACAATCAAAACTATACCGCTGAACAGCTACCTCAGGCGCAATGGCAGTACGGACGAACGGGTCTTGACGGGCGCAGTTCCCAGCGAACAGGACGCTCGTCAGGTTACCGGCCTGCAATCGCACCCTTTGCCGACCGGCAGGTCCTCGTTGTTCCCGCCGCCGAGGTCAAAGCGGAAGACCTTGCGGAAATAATGGAAGATATGCAGGTCATGTCACTTATCCTTGACGAGCGATTCAAGGAGACACGCCGGGTTCAGGGTGCTTTTACCGATTTCGGCGATTTCTTCGGCAGGGACAATCGCACGACCGAAGCGATCTATCTCCAGGGCTACGGCGTGCTATTCTCGATGGAGGTGAACTTTGCATTCTCGCCTCCGCCGAAACCGCAAGGGCAGGGGGCAGAGCAAACCGCCGAGAATGTCGATTCAACCTGGCAGCGGGCAAGGCGGCAGGTGTTTTCGCCCGGAGACCCCCGCGGCTCAAGAGGATCCAACTCGGCGGAAGAATATGACAGCCAGATGGTCGAAGAGTTGAAACGGGACCTGATCACGACGCTCAAGCACGCGGCGAACATTAGAGGCGTGCAGATCGATGAGTGGGTAATTCTTACGGTCATTGGAGGCGGCCGGCAAGCCGGCGGCGTCTTTACCGGCAGAGGATTCATGATGGGCGGCATGGGAGCAATGTATGGAGGAACCTCATCAAGCGGCATGGGCGGTTCCAGCAGCCTCTACGGTGTTGCCGGCGGTTCCAGCGGCGGCATGGGAGGAATGGGCGGCGGAATGATGGGTGGCGGTATGGGCGGTATG
>JBARRE010000308.1:0-3197 GCA_049644065.1 Sedimentisphaerales bacterium
TCGAACGCTAAAACAGCGTAACGCCAATCCTATTTCAACAATAGCAGAAGCATTAAGAAAATACATTCAAGCCGGAAATATCCCCATGCTTCCTCCAAGAAACCATGGCACTTGAGTGAGGTGTTACGAAAAAACAAAGCCAATTTGCGGTAGGGCTAAATTGGCGCAATGGCTTATATGAAAGGTGATTATGGCAATAAACCAGCCGGCGGAGCCAAAGAAAACAAAGCCAATTAAAATCCATTTTGCGAAAAGCATGAGAAATGGCGGAGAGAACCGTCACATCGTCATCGTTGCCCATCAGAGACTGAAATTCACAGGCTCTCGTGGGAATCAGGGAACAGTGTATCAATCATGTGCATAATGAGTGATACAGTGAAAGCTTCCTGGTCCGTTCCGATCCATGACATAATGCCTCTCTCGTATTCGTAGCCTCCTTCCTCATCCTTGTCGTAGTAGTACCTGTCAGGCGAGATGTATCCGGCATAGTCGCCATTGAAGCTCAGCACCCAGAGATTGCCAATGCGGCTTTGCGTCCGGGACTTAAGGTCCACGCTGATTTCTCCCCTTATTTGAAATAGCTTGGTCTTCACCAAACAGTTTCTTCTTAGCTTTCATTATCGCCTTGTCCACTTCAGCATCGGGGGTATGCGTGTATGTAACCTGCTGCTGCAATTGACTATGTCGCATAAACTTCCTATGGACATGAGGCGTAGCGACAAGCGACATTGCCGTCGAAGCACAATGTCGCAGGCGATAGAAACCGTAGCATGGGATCCTTGCTTTCAATTGTAGATCCGCCTTTTTCAGTAGTCTATTAAGATCATCCAATGTATACAGTGGCTTTTCAGTCGAGCCTGCTCTTAGCCTTGTTTCGTTCTTGATCCGCTTCAGTTTGGGAGTTTTTTCCACGATATCTGTTTCCTCCGCGAAAGTAAACATCGCGCGCACTGCTCCAAGATAATGGTTGATTGATTCGGGGGAATAGCCACGCTCCTTCAGAGAAAGTTTCCAAGCAGCGAATTTCTCAACCGTAAAGTCTGCTATTCTTAACTGTGGGTGGTCCTTTATGAAACGTCCAAGCCAATCTTTGTAGCACTTCAGCGTTGTCTTGGGGCTCCGCCAATTTGCTTGCTGCGCCACTAATAACCGATTAGCCAAGTTCATTGCCGTAATGGTGACTGGTGGTGCCAATTCTCTCTGGACTGGCTCGACACCCAGACCAAGCTGACGGTATTTTGCCAACGCCTGATTCTTGTCAGAACCAAGGTAAATCCTTCTGCCGCCCCTTGTAATATAGTACTGTTTTGTATACTTGTGATATGAAATCGGATTTGATGCTGGTCTACTTCTCGACATAATACTTACCTCCAAAATGCTTCCAAAAGTGTAGTCATAAGTGTAGCATAGGATTTGCCGAGATGGATGACACAGGAATGATTTGGGAAATGGGCGGTACTGGACTTGAACCAGTGACCTCCTGCGTGTCGAGCAGGCGCTCTAGCCAACTGAGCTAACCGCCCCAAAGGACGTTAGGGCGTATTATGGCCGGGATGAATTGAAAAGGCAAGGATTTTTGTGGTAATTAATTCAAATTTCTTCTGATCGCGGCAGCGGCGGAAATTGTCTTCTCTACATTACTGCTCGCAACCGTTATAGAAATCTGAACGCTTTGGACTATTTTCATCGCATCTTCGATCACCCAACGCTTCGTGCAAGTCATCGCGGTAACATTATCGCAAAGCACATAATCGCTGTCGGATAAATCATCATTTGTAATCAGATAAAGCGTATTATCACCACTGTTGTATCGATATGTTATGTTCTCGTTAGCGGCGGTAAGCATGGTGCATTCATTGTTTGGCGCATCCGGATCGACCGCGCTGGCGGTTCGAAGTTGACTTGTCATCCGACACAATGCCTGTCGCGCGCTGTTGACTACTTTGAAGATGTCTTCGTTTTGCCGGTAGTTTACAGCCGAAGCGTTGAAGGCAACAGCTACAGCAACGAGCAGCATAGCGGATATCGCCAGAGCAATCAGCAATTCTGCAACGGTAAAGCCTGCTTTGTATTTTGTATTTTTCATTTGGTATCTCGAAATTCGCCTGCCGCTTCACGAAATACGCAGCAGGTTGTTTAGTATCGGGCCCGAAGCCAGCTCGCCGAGCTGATTTTCCTCGAATTCAAAAACACACTGACCGTTACTCGAACAAAACTGCTGCTATGGTTGGCGAAAACCTGTTCGAAATTCGAGGGGTTGACATTTTCAACCGTAATCTGTTGATAAAACGCGGAAAATTCATTCAAAGGAATCCTCTCAGCGCTTATCGGCGGCGAAAAAGTTGCACCATTAAAATCGTCCAAATCATCGTAGACGGCCAATGTTTCGCCGGACTCCGGACCGAATGTAAAAAGTTCGGTTTCCGGATCAATGACCGGCAGCAACATGGTAAGCTCTCTAATTTGCCCAATAATAAACTCGGCAGTTGATAAATCAGTTCCGGCACCATTTGCTTTCGTGAATGCACCATTAGCCGCCACCAGAGAGGCAATTGCAAGACCAACCAACAGTATTGCAATTAACACCTCGATAAGTGAAAAGCCGCTTTTGTATTTCGTATTTCGCATCTCGCTGGTCCTTAATCGTAACATCTGGCCCGAACCGGGGCCGGAGCGACGAATTTATTTGCCCATCACGATACTGGACATCCTGAAGATCGGCAGAATAATGCTCATTGCAATAAAGCCGACCAGAATACCCATGAGCACGATCATGATCGGTTCGATCATCGATGTGACTGTTTTGATCGCCGTTTTGAGCTCTCTTGAATAGAAGCTTGCGATATCTCTCAGTACGTCGCTCATCGTCCCTGAATTTTCGCCGCTTTTAATCATCTGCACGACATTGCTCGGCATTAAATTGTACTGGCCCAGGCTTGTAGCAATTTTATTGCCCTGGCGAACCTCCTCATAGACGCCGAGCCACATTTTCTTATAAAGAACGTTTCCAGCAATTTGAGCTGTGATCGAAATTGTGTTCAAGATCGGCACACCCGCTTTTGTAAGCACACTCATCGTGTGCATACTCCTGGTGATATAGAGATTCTGGCAGAGCGATTTGATCAGGGGCAGTGACAATTTTGTCTTGTCCCACCACTTCCGGCCGTCTTCAGTACCAACAAAATACCAAAAGCCCC
>JBARRE010000309.1:0-2553 GCA_049644065.1 Sedimentisphaerales bacterium
GCACTTGGCGCCCAAACTTTTTTCAAACTTTTTTTTGGAGAGATGAAAATGAAAAGCAGAAAAGGTTTTACACTGGTGGAGCTGATGGTGGTTATTCTCATCGTCGGCATCCTGGCTGCAGTGGCGATTCCGCTAATGCAGGGCCGCATCGACAAGGCCAAGTGGTCGGAAGCCAACGCCACGGCGGGCACGATCCGTACGGCTGTTCGCGCCTACGCTGCCGAGACAAGTACAGCTACGGCTGCGCTCCTTAGTGGCACTCTTGCCGTGCCAGCAACACAGGCAGCGTTGGGTTTTACCACAGCTGATCTGGAGGGAACCTATTTCGAGGCTCCTTGCTACACGATTACCTCTGTCAGTGGTAACGGCATTGCGACGATTACAGTCGACAGCGCCGCTAGCACCAAGGCCGACAAACCAACTGGCTCGTATCAGCTTACACTAACCGGCACTTGGGTAAAGCAATAAGGAACCTTTGGCTTGTCAGCAAGCCGGAGCGCCACGGAAGGTTCAGAATGTGCCTTATACATAGTGTCATGGCGTGTTAAAGGGCAAGAAAGCGGGTGCGGAGGAACGCTTGGCAACACAGGTTCGCAACGGCACTGACTTGTAGTTAAAATCATGGTGGCTATGGTCATTCCGACCATAGCCACTTTTCGTATATGGTCGCCCCGGCAGCTTCTGTACAACATGAGCATGCCCCTTTGTCATCCTGAGCGCCAGCGAAGGATCTGGGTTGCGAACATAATGCAACGTTGCTTTCATCCGATGGCCGGATGCTTCATATAGTATGTCCCTTCGAATTCCTCAGGGCAGGCTCTGAGCGTAGTCGAAGGATTCAGCATGACAACTATGCAAATGGCATATAACAAACCAATGTCCGCCGCCAAATTTTTCTTTACAAAATCACCTATATTCCAAATTTCTAAGTAAAACGCCTTCCTTATTCCGCCGATGAAAAGGGACATGAGAAAGAACGTTCCGATACCTATTGAGCATAGGCTCGCAGTATATACGCGGCTTTATGACGAATCGCAAAACGGGCTCGCTCAACGGATGTGGGATTAAATTTTGTTTTTTGTTTCACTTATAGGTAAGGATTTTTAGACTTGAACTGGAAACGATCCATTAATCTTGTGAAGGACACCATCCTTGGCCTGGACATCGGTTCATCCACCGTCAAGATCGTGGCTTTGAAAAAAGACGATGCGGGCTACTCAGTGACCGCCATCGGCATGCGCGAGATTGCGGCAAGTGAAGATGATTATAATCAGCACAGAATTAATACCGTCAAGGCAATTCGCGAGTGTTTTGAGCAGGCCAAAATCAAGACGAAAATGGCTGTTTGTGGTGTGAGCGGACCTGAAGTTGCGGTGCGAGATTTTGAGTTTCCTCCGTTATCAAAGGAAGATATAGAGGCAGCGGTCTTACTCGAGGCATCACAGGTTTGCCCGTTCAATGCGGCAGATAGCGCTGTCGGTTATCACTTAATACCTAACGGTGACGATAAGACAAGGGGTGTGTTAGTCGCAGCGACGAATACCTTGATAACGAGCAAGGTGCAGCTCGCTAAAGAGGCCCGTTTGAATTGCGTCCTGATGGACGTTGACGGATTGGCGCTCCTGAATTGTTTCAATGGTCTGTCCAAGGGGCATGAGAAGTCCGAGACGAACCAGACAGTTGCTATTTTGAATGTTGGCGGCACGCATACGACTCTGGCAATTATGGACAATGACGGCTGGCCGTTCATCCGCGATATGGCTTATGCCGGTAATGATATTGTCGCGCAAATGGCTGCCGGGAATGATACGTCAAAGGAAACTGTAAAGGGGATTTTGTCCGGTGATTCGGCGGCGGATGAGGCGGGGCTCAGTGACAGCCTCGAAAAAGCCTGCCATAAATTGATTGCCGATGTAGGCGAAACATTGCGCTATTATACAGCCCAATCTGCTTCCTCGAATGTCGAGAAACTATTTGTTTGCGGTGGCTTTGCTTTGGCCGGAGGATTCGTTGAATTATTGAACCGCCGGCTTGGAGTCGAGGCCGTCTTGTGGAATCCATTTGACAAAATATGCCACAACGCAAACCAGCAGTATGAAGATATTTACGCAAAGACCGGCCCTGCAATGGCAGTGGCGGCCGGTCTTGCTATGAGATCAATCTGATTTGGATATTAAATAAGAACGAAACGTAACACGAGCAACGAGACACGAAGCTATGTTTACGATAGATTTATTAAAGGGACAGGCAGTTCCACTAAAGAGCAAGCCGGGGAGCCTTGCTATTATCGTGATATCCGCTGCGATTCCTATTGCCATCGCAGCGGGGATGTTCAGCTTTTATCAGCGCAACAAAATCGTCGTATCCATGAAGGAGCAAGAGATCGCCAAATGCCAGGCAGAGATTGACAAATTGTCAGACGCTGTAGAACTGCAGAAAGCGTTAGAGAAGAAGAAAACAACTTACGGTAGTTGCTTGTCGGAAGTCAGGTCTTCAATTAAGAGGCATACTCAATGGTCGCCTGTGTTGACGACGCTAATGGAGAATATACCT
>JBARRE010000310.1:0-3133 GCA_049644065.1 Sedimentisphaerales bacterium
CACCGGCAATTGAATTTCGAACCGAGTACCACAGCCGGGTTCGCTCTTAACATCAATTTTACCACCGTGGGCAGTAACGATACCATATACAACAGGCAAACCCAAACCCGTTCCATGACCAACATCCTTTGTAGTGAAGAATGGAATAAATATTTTATCAAGAACTTCTTTGCTCATACCGGTGCCAGTATCTTCCACAATCAGATAAACATTATGACCGGAAAATCGCGTCTGAACCGTGATCTTGCCCGGTCCCGGCATTGACTGCAAGGCATTGACAACCAAATTCACCAGAAGCTGGTTCAATTGCCCCGGATCAGCCGTGATTTTAGGCAGGTCCGGCGAAAGCTGACGAACAAGCTCTATACCTTCCTTGGCACACCGAGCTTCAAAAAAATAAAGCCCATCTTCCACTACCTGATTGAGATTGACCTGCGTCTTCTGATGTGGTGCTTGTCGGGCAAAAACCAGAAGCTTCTGGATGATCTCCCGCGCATGCAAAGAAGCGGCTTCGATTTTTCCAATGTCATGCTCGGCTGAGGCAGGAAGCTCCGGGCACTTCTTTGCCAATTGTGCAAATCCGAGAATATTTCCCAGCGGTTCATTTAGTTCATGGGCCACTCCTGCGGCAAGCATCCCAACTGTCGCCAGCCGATCGGCATGAAGAAGCTGACTATGTAGCTTCACTTTCTCTTCCTCTGCCTGTCTTCGTTCGATAACTAACGCTACCTGTCTGGCTACAGCGTCAATCAGGTTGCGTTCTTCCTTGAGAAACGGACCTTCATCAAGAACGGGCTTTTCCTCTGCATAAACCAGCTCAACAACACCTCTTGGCACACCTCCCACAATAATCTCGCCCGTCTGCTTCTGGCGACACTCACGGAAGCCCTGGGTCGTGTAGGAAATTCCATCCAAGATTATTCTCGCGAAAGTAATCTCGGGATATTGCCAGGCAGGAGGAAGAAGCTCAACAATGTCTTGGATGGTTTCTTCCAGCGACATACCTGGCTGTCCGGCTATCTGAGCAATCCCGTAAAGGCACGTTAGCTCCTTGACTCGCTCGGCCAAAGCCGCTTTCGCGGAGTATGATAATTGGTCACCTGCCATTAGTATCCTAACATGTTAAGATGAACTACAAAGCAAGGATTCTTTCCTGATGCTCTTTTATTCGGCTATTATACTTGTATTTCTGAAGGTCTGTCAAGATTCGCGGCGGTATATCAGCGTCAGAAACATATCTTCAGTAATAACAAAGTCGTTGGTAATCCTCGACACCAGCGTTATGATATGGAGCGTGGCAAGTGAATTCTACCGTCTGAGCATTCGAGCAATCGAATAGTAGAACTCACGCAATTACAGGATTGCACGGAGGGCAGGGAGAGAAGGATTAACTGGGGCTGCTACGAGATCTACCCGCGTCCGGACAATTGACGAACCAATGCGACGATTCGCTTCCGTTTGTTTTCGGCAAGAAAAAGGCCGATACTTATGGATGCCGCCCCCATGTACTTGCCGCAACAAGCTCCGAAAAAGTAGGGATATGCTCCGCCTGTTACGACCGGCGCCGTGACCTGCTGCTAAGCCGGTTTTGGCGAAAAGGAAAAGCGAGCCATCTGGGCTCTGTCTCCAAGCTCCCGTTCAATTCGCATAAGCTGATTATACTCAGCCACGCTTTCAGACCTCGATAGCGATCCGATCTTGATCTGTCCCACATGCGTGCCCACGGCAAAGTCCGCCTCGAAGGGCAATTCGGTTTCACCCGACCGGTGCGAGATAATACAGGTCATGCCGTTTTGTCGCGCCAGCTTGATAGTCTGGAGTGATTCGGTAATGGTTCCGATTTGGTTGACCGTGATTTAGCTAAAAAAAATATATTTATAGGACTTTTTTGTTGACGTGCGTTGCTGATACCGACAGAATACTATTAGTGTATAAGGAGAAGTGGTGAGAAGGCCTTTTTTCGTTTCGCATCCGGCTTTCTTCCACAGGAAAACACTTGTTCGAAAATCTAAAGGCAACAAGAGGGTAACCAAATAAAGGTTTGAACCGGAGGCCGTATTCTTTTGCGAAGGAACGCCAAATGAGTAAACAACCCTTCTTTCCCCTGCTTACGATAACCACGGCAACTTCTTCGCGGACTAAAGTTAAAGCTAATAAGGTCTTACGGTGAAGGTGGATGCAAATGGATTAGCGATTAGTACTATATTTAGGAGGTAAAAAAATGACCGTAGAAAGCCTTATGAATACATTCACACAATACGTCTCGTGGCTATACTCCGGACGAGAGTGGGCCAGATGGGAACTTCAAACAGTAGCCATAACAGCTCTGGTTCTGTTGTTGTTTATTCTCGTACACAGAAGAAAAGCAAAGGCCAGAAAGACCGTAGCAAAGCAAATCGAAAAACGCTCTTCGACCATCGGGATCAAATTAGATGCCGGCAAGGGAGCACATCAGGGATCCGAAGGTGATACCAAGAGCCGCAGTATAGTATCCATTTCGAAAAACAATGGAAACCAGAAGCGATGGAAGGAAACCACAAAAAAGTGGAAGAAGTATCAGAAGCTAATCGAACAGCTCCAGCAGGAAATCGCCAAGTATAAACAGGCCGAGGAGTGTCTTGAGCAGCAATTCGCCAAGTTGAAAGCTGCCAACGAACAACTCCGGCAAGAAATCCCTGGAAGCGACCAGGTCATTCAAGAGCCCGAATTGAGCCGTTCTCGAACTATTGGCAGCTTCGGCAAGCAGCAAAGCAGGATACTCAATCCCTCTGGAGTCCTCGCTGAGGACAGTTGAGAGCGCAAACCTTTGATATCGTTTGTGTCCGATTGAGGCTCAGAGACACGGCATGGCTTTCTGCCACGAAAGGCTGTGAGCATGATGATTGCAGATTCTCATCATGGCCGGCTATTGCGTTCACAGATACCGTATGGATTCTTTTCAAGGTCATCCGGTTACAGCGTTCTACGCCGCGTATATCAATTCTTTCCGAGCGGGTCGTACCATTTCTTCGGTATGTCTTCTCCCAGTGTTTCCTTGATAGTAGTCACATGGCCGTCCAGCCAGAGGCAGTTGAGTTTCCCACCTGTTTCAAAATCGTTACCGGCATTTCTTGGAGAATGCCTGAATATACCA
>JBARRE010000311.1:0-8847 GCA_049644065.1 Sedimentisphaerales bacterium
GGTAATATCGGGCGCCAGCGGCACGTTATCTCCAAGCGACTGATCGATCTGGGACTGGCCGAGGCCGACAAACCGCAGCGTCAGCGAGTACCCGGGCAGTCGTGTGCCGAATCGCTTGCTCAGATATGGCACCAGCTCATTACGAACCATGGCCTGCAATTCACGAGGAGGCCCCGGCAGCGCGACGATTACGGCGTCGTCCGCCTCAAAAACAAGTCCGACGGCTGTGCCTTCGGTATTTCTAAAGTGGGTTCCGTCCGTCGGGGCCTGTGTCTGTCGGCGTAAATTTGCGCGAAGCCGATCGGGTGACACGCGGAACCTTCGGGCCATCTCCTGCAATACGCCGGGTTGCTCATTCAGTGCGATTCCCGTGAAGTCGGAAAGCGCTTCCCGGGTGATGTCGTTATCGGTTGGGCCAAGGCCTCCGTTACGATCACCAGGTCGGCCTTGTCCGTGGCGTAGCGGAGCGCCTCTTTGAGATCGGCCTGCTTGTCATCGACACTCATCGAGCTGACGCATTCCAGGCCCAGCGGGCGCAGGGTTCGGGTTAGAAAGTAGGTGTGCCCATCCGGATAGACGCCTGAGAGCAGTTCGCCGCCGGTGACGACGATTATATATTTAGTGGACTTGGCAGTGCTGTATTCGACATAACGATCTACCCAGTAGCCGGTGCGATCCAGATAATATTCGGGATCGTGAGGTGTGTAGTCGAGGTATTTGAAATCCGGGATCTGTTTGGGGACGGCCGGTTCGATTTGTGTGCCTTCGTGCCATTCGTTGAAGCTTGTGATGCTGACGATGGGCGGCCGGACGGCGATGGCGGCGGCGAATTCGCGGTCGTAGTAGGCGCCGTTCTGACGGTCTCTGATATTGACATCGTTCCACGGCCGAATACGCAGATCTATGTATCCCGGTCCGACGGAGGGAATGAACAGCTTGTCGTTTTGCTGTGCCCATTCTGCGAGCTTGGGCCAGTTATTGATTGTGGAGCCGTACGTGAAGCCGTCGGTTGCGAAATAGGTGTAGCAGCCGTCGAAGTGACCTTCGCTCATAAAGGCTTGTTCGTTTTCTTTGACCCATAGGCCGATGACGACCGAATCGTATTTGGTGTTTCGTATGGTTTGCGAACCGTCGGGTGAGAGGATTGTCTTCCATTGTTTTGCCGGGGTAAGGTATGAATCGTAGACGTAGAACATGGGGCGCGGCTCGTCTTTGCCGTAGCGGTAGAAGGCCGAATGTGAGCCGTACTTATTGATAATATATACAATGGCGTTGCGGGTGGTCTGAGCATTTCGGCCGGGAAACGGCTCGATATGAAAACACACCTTGGTGTTATGCCGTGCTGCAGCATCAAGCAAACGCGGCACGGCTCTGTCTGTGTATGAATCCCTGCCCCACCATGATGTGCAGATCACGCCGGCCTTTGCCCGGCGAAGCATCAGCATATGAGCGTTCAAGTCCTGGTTGCTGTTGGAACTGTAACAGCCCAGCTTCGGATAGAAGTCGGCACCAATGTCATCTCCGCCGGGATAGTCCTTTGGTTCACCTTCTTTTACAGATTGCTGATGGTTCCAGTGATAATGGAATTTGTCGGTTTGGGGATTTCCATACCAAGGGTAGTAAAAAGCATGAACATTATTATTTGGTTGTGAATCATCGGCACGGGCAGAGTATTGATTAAGGCATATCAATAAAACAACTGCAAGTAGCACCGCTGTCCGAGTTTGTTTATGTTGTTCCATCAGGCTTTGGCTCCTGGATTTTTTGTCGGTATCTTTGGATTCTGTTTTTTCTATTCTACACGATATAATATAATCAATCGGTTTCGCAAGCGAATATTGGGAGCGAACTCCCCGTTTAAGGCTTGTATAATTAAGTTATACCAAATAGTTCGTGATTTATGGCTGTCGTAACGTTGTCTGACATTCATGTAGCTTTCGGCCCGGAAGTCGTTCTGGATCACTCGAATCTTCAACTCCATCAGGGCGAAAAAGTTGGTATGGTTGGTGCAAACGGCTCAGGAAAGAGTACGATCTTAAAGCTGATCGTCGGCGAGATCGAGCCCGATATGGGTAGAGTGAGCAAACAAAAGGCACTCAATATCGGTTACTTATCACAGGAGACTACGTTCAGCGGCGATCGTACAATTATGGAAGAGATGCACGCCGGCGTAGAGGATTTGGTAAAACTCCAGCGGGAAATTCAGGCCGTCTCTCATGAAATGGAAAGCCTGGCCGGCTCGGCGCTGCAAACCATGATGAAGAAATACGATCGCCTGTGCCACGATTTCGAGATAGCAGGGGGGTATGCTTATGAATTTCGCATCCTCAAGACTTTGGCGGGTCTGGGCTTTGAGCCCGAGCTGCATTACGTCAAGACATCGGCCCTCAGCGGCGGCCAGTTGTCGCGCCTGGGCCTGGCCCAGGTTTTGATGCTGGATACCGATCTGCTGCTCCTGGACGAGCCGACCAATCACCTGGACCTGCAGGCTACCGAATGGCTGGAGAAGTTCCTGACCGGCTATAATGGGGCTGCTGTCATCATCAGTCATGACAGGTGCTTACTGGATAAAGTGGCGTGTAAGATCATTGAAGTTGAAAACCGGCAGGCCCGCGTGTGGAACGGTAATTACAGCAACTATGTACAAACCAGACAGATCGAACGGCTGCAACGGGAGCGGGAACATACCAGGCGCGTCGAGATGGTCGAGCGCACGCTGGACTTCATCGCCCGAAACAAGGACCAGGAAGGGATGCGCGGAACTGCTCGCGGCCGGAAGACTCGATTGAAACGCCTGCTCAAAGAAAATCCCGGCTACCTGGACAAATCCTCAAGTCAGACAACAATCAGCTTCTCATTCGGCAAAACCGGCCGGAAAAGCGACCTTGTGCTGCGATGTGAAGGGCTTGGCAAATCCTTCGGCGATCTGACGCTGTTTGAGAATCTCACATTTGATATACTCAGTAGTGAACGCATCGGTATCACCGGCCCGAATGGTACGGGAAAGAGCACCTTTTTACGCCTGGCCCTCGGCCAGCTTGAACCGTCGGCAGGCAGCATCCGCATTGGGAAGAATCTCCGTGTGGGATATCTCGACCAGCACGGCGACGTTCTGGATCCTTCCAGAAGCGTTCTGGACGAGGCCCTTGGCGCAAATCCCGGGCTCTCATCGGAGCAGGTGCGCAACAGACTGGGCGCTTTTCTCTTTACCGGCGACGATGTGTTCAAGCAATGCGGGGATTTGAGCGGGGGGCAGCGCAATCGCCTGATGCTTTGCAGATTGGTTCTGGCCGATCCCGATGTGCTGGTCATGGATGAGCCTACTAACCACCTGGATATTGCCAGCCGGGAGATGCTGGAAGCCGCGCTGGATGATTATACCGGAACCATGATTGTCGTGAGCCATGACCGTTACTTTCTGGATCGTGTCGTAGACAAACTAATTGTGGTCGGCGTGGATGAATTTGGCTCTCGATGCCTCGGCAAGACGGAGTTCATCGATGCAAAACCGGCATATTCGTATTATGCATCTCTTGTAAGCAAGCGGGTAGAAACTCAGCAGCAGAAGCTGGAATCACGTGCTGGCGGTCCCAGAAAGCGCCGGCCTGCCAGAGCCAGGAGTAAGCCCCGCTCCATGATGCCTGAAGAACTCAAACGCTTTAATAAATACTCCGTCGAACAGATCGAGGAGCTGATTATGGAGCTTGAGCAAGAGCTGGCCGGCATGAAAGAACGTTTTGGCGACGAGACGATCTACAAAAATCCCCAGCAGCTTGCGGAACTACAGCAAAGTTATGATGCTAAAACAGCCGAACTGGACCTGCTTTATCGGGCTTATGAGCGTCGAGCCGGATAGTGTGCTGACGGCAACGGGCTAAGGATCGGGCTAATCATCCGCGGGTCGTAATTCGCAATCCATTTCAAGGAAAGAACTTACAGATATCCATGAAGTGAGCTTGATAAAAGTGCCGATAATAATTAAAGTAAGTCCTACTTTCATCCGGCAAGAGGGATGAAAATTGACTTCTGAATCAGGTAGGAGAAGTTTGCAAAAAGAACCTCAAATAAGTGTCTTATATGGAGGAGAAGCCTTAGGTGGAGTTCTTGGTTCGGAATCTTAAGATTCTGCCGGAACATGTTTTTTAACGAGTTAATGCGACAGGCAAAGATGGAGAGATATACACGATCAAGTACAAAGATTAACCGAATCGCATATTCGGACTTGCAGCATTGTTTGCCTTACGGTACAATTGTGTATTGTACGGAAACACAAACGGCATAAGGAGCGAACCATGAAAAGCCTTTGGAGTATTATTTTAGTTGTTCTGATAGCGTGTCAGTGTGTCAATGCGGATAGTAAGGACCCAAATGATCCAAACTATCCAAATGATCCACGTGAACTGTTGCGAGTCAAGTGGGATGCCGTCATTACTGTCTTAAAAAATAAAGAAATCGATCATGATGCGAGAGAAAAAAAAATCAATAAGATCGTGAACTCGATCTTTGATTTCCCGCTGATGGCCAAACTTGCATTGGGGAGAAAGCACTGGCCAAAATTGACTCCGCCACAACGCGAGAAATTTACCCGGCTGTTCATTGAAATGTTGAGGACCTCGTATCGGGAGAAAATCACGCTCTATACAGATGAAAATGTTCAATTCAAGCCGGCCGTGAAGAACAAGAGCGTTGTCTTCATCCCGGTGGAGTTGAAATCCAAGGACAAAAAGGTAGCCATACTGTACAAGCTTCGCAAGGTCGGCAAGCGCTGGAAAGTCTACGATGTGGAAATTCAGGGCATTAGCATTCTCTTAACCTATCGGTCCCAATTTGATGATATCCTCAGCAGGGGCACTGTTGAGGACCTTCTTTCTCGGCTGGAGAAACGACCGACTGAGTGATCTCAATTTGCTCAGTTGGATTCGTATCATGACTAAGCGGAATTTATTCATATCATTATTTTTCGACCGGGTGGTTCTGCAACATCCCGTGATAATTATTCTCTGTGTGCTGGCAGCGGTCAGCTTTCTTGCCCTTAAAACCAGGGGATTCAGGCTGGATGCCTCCGCGGAAACGCTGGTCCTGGAGAATGACGAAGACCTGCAGTACGCACGTCAGATCAGCTCCCGCTACGGCCAGCAGGATTTCCTGATTCTGACATACACTCCCCAAATCGCCCTGTTCTCGCCGGATACACTGGCTACTCTGGCCCGGCTCCGAGACGAGTTGAGGTCTCTCGAACATGTCGAATCGGTGCGTTCGGTTCTGGATATCCCTCTGCTGGGAAGTCCTGCCGTTTCGATTAAAGAGCTCAACGCCGATCTGCCCACTCTTGAGTCGCCGACGGTTGATATAGACCGGGCCGGGATCGAACTGAGTGAGAGTCCCTTTTGTCGAGACCTGCTGCTCAGCTCCGATTCGCAGACGACGGCACTGCTGGTTTATTTCCCGAATGATGAGATTTACAGCAGCCTGGTTGAACAGCGTAGTGCGTTGCGGCAGACGAAAGCGTCCGGCTCGATGACCGCGGCTCAGCGCGCCGAATTGAAGCTCGCCGATGAGCAGCTCCGCCAACACCGGGATAAAATGCGGCAGCAGCGTCACCAGGATATCGCCGAGATACGCACGATCATGGATAATTATCGCCGCGATGCGGACCTGTTTCTCGGGGGCGTCAGCATGATCGCGGACGATATGGTCAGCTTCATCAAGAGCGACTTGAAGATTTTCGGCTTCGGGATTCTGCTCTTTCTGATTCTGATGCTGGGCATCATCTTCAGGGCCATACGCTGGATATTGCTGCCGATGCTCTGCTGCGTGGTTTCCGCGATCTGCATGATCGGCTTGCTGGGATGGCTGGGCTGGGAGGTGACGGTCATAAGCTCCAATTTCATCTCGTTGCAGTTGATTATCACCATGGCCATAACGGTTCACCTGATTGTTCGGTATCGGGAACTGCTTGCCCTGACTCCGCAAGCACCGAATCGCGTGCTGATTTTCGAGACCGTCCGGTTGAAACTGGTGCCCTGTTTGTATGCGGTCCTGACCACTATTGCGGGATTTGGATCTCTGGTTGTTTGTGATATCCGGCCGGTCATTGCGTTCGGGTGGATGATGATCGTCGGTTTGGTTGTGTCTCTGGTTGTGACCTTTGTACAGTTTCCCGCCGTGCTGATGCTGATGCCCAAAGAGACGCCGCGTGAAAGACGAGAGTGGCGTTTTTCTCTGACGTCTATCCTGGCACGATTTACCGAGGCCCACGGCGTGCTGATCGTCGGAATCAGTGCTCTGGCCCTTGTTTTCAGTCTCATAGGCATATCCAGATTGCAGGTGGAGAACTGCTTCATCGATTATTTCGGCAAAGACACCGAGATTTACAAGGGTATGAAAGTCATCGACGAGCGCCTGGGCGGGACCACTCCTCTGGATGTTATCCTCGAATTCGATGAGCCTCAGACACCGCCGGCCGCCGCTGAGCCTGCTGTAGCAAAGGCTGATGACGAGTTCGATGAATTCGATGAGTTTGACGAGTTCGACGAGGGCGGACCGGATGAGAAGTACTGGTTTACCGCCGAGAAGATGGCTCGTGTCAAGGCCGTGCATTCCTATCTTGATAACCTCCCGGAAACCGGCAAGGTTTTGTCGCTGGCCACCATGCTGAGCATCGCCGAAAAATTGAAAGGCGACGAGCCGCTGGACAGTCTTGAGCTGGCTCTGCTCTACAATGAAGCCCCGGAGGAATTCAAGAGCATACTGATCAAGCCCTTCGTCTCCGTGGAGAATGATCAGGTGCGTTTTTGGGTTCGCGTCAGGGATTCCGATAAGACTCTGAGACGCAACGAGCTGCTGAACAAGATCAACGCGGGCCTGACCGGCACGCTGAAGCTTAATCCCGAACGTGTCCGTCTGACCGGCCTGCTCGTACTTTACAACAACATGCTGCAAAGCCTGTTCGGTTCCCAGATACTTACATTGGGTATCACTGTGCTGGTGCTGACGGGGATGTTTCTCGTGCTGTTCAGATCGTTGAAAATTGCCGTGATCGCGATGGTTCCGAACGTGCTTCCAATTGCAATCGTGCTCGGTGTGATGGGCTGGCTGAACATCCCTCTCGACATGATGACTATCACCATCGCAGCGATCAGCCTGGGAATCTCCGTTGATAACACGATTCACTATATCCACAGATTCAAACAGGAATTTCCGAAAGACCGCAAGTACCTGTCGACAATGCATCGATGCCATGGTAGCATCGGCCATGCAATGTACTATACGTCGATCACGATTATTATTGGTTTTTCCATACTGGCACTGTCGAGTTTCATGCCCAGCGTATATTTCGGCCTGCTGACCGGACTGGCTATGCTCATTGCGCTTCTTGCCGCTCTGACCCTGCTGCCGCAATTGCTGGTTCTGGGCAAAGCTTTTGGCCGGGAGGGTTGAGAGAACCTGTATAGATAAATGGTAATAACAGACATAGAGACATTTGTGAAGAAACATATAATGAAGTTCCATATTCTGGTTATTGTTATTCTGGCCGGGACGATTTCCGGCTGTGCAGTCACCGAAAATAACGCATCTTCTATGCAAGTGTCGTCTATGGACAACTCGGCCGGGGCGGCCAACAATGACGATTTCGACCTGCTTGAAGACGATTTCGATCTGCTCGAAGACGATTTCGCCGAGCAGACGGTCAAGGTAGCCGACCCCCTGGAGCCCTTTAATCGAACGATGTACAATGTTAATGACACGCTTTACTTCTGGGTTGTCAAACCGGTTTCCTATGTTTACGTTGGTGTTATCCCCGCGCCGGCTCGGCTGGGAATTCGCAATTTCTTCAACAATCTCACGACACCCGTGCGTTTTATCAATTGCCTGCTCCAGGGAAAAGGCGATGCCGCCGATACGGAGTTGCGCCGGTTCGCGGTCAATACAACGGTGGGCATTCTGGGCCTCGGCGACCCTGCGCTGGATAAATACGGCCTGGAATCCGTAAAGGAAGATATGGGCCAGACCCTGGCGGTATACGGTGTCGGTGACGGCTTCTATATCGTTTGGCCGCTGCTCGGACCGTCGACTGCAAGGGATTCGGTGGGTATGGTAGGCGATTGGTTTCTCAGTCCGGTCTCTTATATAGAACCCACAGAGGCAGCTATCGGCATATCTGCTGTCAGGTACGCGAACCAGAGTTCGTTTAACATCGGCGAATACGAGACGTTCAAGTCCATGACCATAGAGCCTTATATTGCAATGCGCAATTCCTACATTCAATACCGAACCAAACAAATCCAGGAATAGCAAGGTCCGGCTTTTGAGGGATTCTTCTAAAGGAATCGCTGCATCCGGCCTCGATCGCTCGATATCTCCCCGCTGCTTTGGAGCATTTGTTGGCTCTTGAAATTGGCTTTGATTGGCTTTGAATTGGCTTTGTTTTTTCGTGCCCCGCAGACCGCTATATTGCCATAATTTCCTTTCGAATCAGTGCTTACGCCGATTTACCTGCCGGCAAATTGGCTTTGTTTTTTCAAATTACCCCTGCCGGAAAACCACCGGATTTACTATTTTCTATTGATTATTGACTATTTGGACATCCATTGCTTAGGATTTCCGGCCGAAGGCTGGCGATTGGCTTTGATTGGGTTTGTTTTCAACAAGTGTCGAATTCAATATATTTCTTGTATCCCCTTATTATAAATGGCTTTACTTTCATATGTCCCCTTTGAAAATTGGCTTTGTTTTTTCAAATCAACCACGAATTAACTTGGCGCGGCCTCGGGCTTCGCCTATCGGCCGCAACCAAAAAGAGGTTCTTCCGTATAATGCGCGAGTGCATTCGATGTTCGGGACGAC
>JBARRE010000312.1:0-11511 GCA_049644065.1 Sedimentisphaerales bacterium
GCGTGGAGCATAACGATTTCGGATTTGACGAATTCATTCGTTTTTGCCGGATGCTCGAGACAGAACCTTTGGTAACCGTCAATACCGGTTTCGGCGATGCCTACTCCGCAGCGGCGCAACTGGAATATGCCAATGGCTCATCCGATACTTATTGGGGCAAAAAGCGCGCCGAAAACGGGACACCGGTCCCGTTCGGAGTCAAGTTCTGGTGCATCGGAAACGAAATGTTCGGGCCGTGGCAGTTGGGGTACATGAGGCTCGAACATTACGTACGCAAGCACATTTGGGTCGTGGATATCATGCGCAAGGTGGATCCGGATATTGTGGAGATCGCCTCCGGCAATGCCGGGCCCTGGAGCGAGGGATTACTCACGCACTGCTCCAACCATATCGACTTGATCGCGGAACATTTCTATTGCCAGGAACGACCCGACCTGATCGATCACACTTCACAGATTCCCGACAGCATTAAGCAAAAGGTGAATTTTCATCGGCAATTGCGGCAGAAGTTAAACACGCTCGAAGGAAAAGATATTCGTATCGCCATGACCGAATGGAATTACTGGTACGGGCCGCATGTGTTCGGCGAATTGGGAACCCGGTATTTCCTGAAAGATGCTCTTGGTATTGCCAGAGGTTTACATGAATATTTTCGCCATTCGGATATTGTTTACATGGCCAATTACGCCCAGACCGTTAACGTCATCGGCTGCATCAAAGCGAGCAAAACACACGCCGCGATGGCTGCTACGGGACAGGTTCTGAAATTGTATCGCAATCATTTCGGGCAAATCCCGGTGGATGTCACGGGCCAATTCGATATGCTGGATGTTTCCGCCGCCTTGAGTGCAGATCGGCGAAAAGTCACCGTGGGGATTGTAAATCCCACTTACCAAAAATACGAGGTGTCACTGAATCTAAAAGAGGGCGGTTTCTCATCTCCCTTTAAATCATGGCATATCACCGGCCCGAGTGAGAATGTGTTTAATGAGCCCGGAGGACCGGAACAGGTTAAAATCGAAGAAAAAAATGCAAATACGAACTTGAGACAGATTCGGATACTTCCTTTGAGCGTGTCCTTATACGAATTGAATTTAGAATAGGAAATATATTGGCCATATTTGAGCAGTTCCAAATTCACGACCACGATCCTTCGCAGGTTCACACTAATATTCTTTTGCCCTGTACCTGTTCGATTAACCTTTGCGTCTGCTGATAGTCGTACCGAAACATGTCCAAGCGTGAGATTTCATGGACGAGTTCAGGACCACCTTCAAGATAAACCAGGTTGGTGATCATGGCGAATCATTGGGGCTCAGAGACATCCATCGGGTGTTTTCTGCACCATTTTATGAACTCACAGGTCTCTATCTTGGTCAGGTCACATCCTATTTTGTCAGGTAAGGCCGTTGTCCCCCTGACAGGAACGACAATTTCGGTGTTAAGAATCATGTGATGTAATGCCATAGATATTGCAGGTATCGTCTCAGTAACGAAATGTGCTCTGCTGTGGGGTCTTTCCTTTGAAGGTTGTCCTTTGCCATTGACGGTTCCCATAAGCCGCATAACTCGACTGAGGTTATAGCATCAGGACATGAAAGCACATTAATTTCTTTGTTTTCCTTTCGGCGGGTGATTGTTGAAAGACAGCCTATGCCTTTTAACTGTTCAATTAGGACTTTAGCTTCAACGCCACTTCTAAGTGCGGCAGAAACAATCCGGCATGTAGCCTCAGACTGCGCAGGGCACCCTCCAGCTTTACCAAGATTGGCGAATACCTCACACAGGCCGTTAGACGTCGAAAGAAAGGCGGAGGTTAAATTGACTCTTATGCCACATTCTTCTGAATATCATCTTTCCAGTCCTGTTCATCTCTGAGCATAACCCAACACCTTACAACTAATTTCCTCGCCAATGCCGTAATAGCTATTTTCTTTCTCGATGGGCTGCCCCTTAATAACCGATTGTATGTATCACGAGCCCACGGATTGTATCGCAACGACATCCAGCATGCCTCAACGAGTAGATTTCTCAGAAGCTTATTGCCCTGGTCCCATTCGCCCTTGACAAGCGCAGACGGCCCCATTTACGCTTGAGAATTATAAACACAAGCAGAATCATGCAGCGTATCGATCCGTAGATTCTCTAATCTTGGCGGTATTTTAACTCAATGTTTTCGTGTTGTGCCTCTTTCTCTTTCCTTTTCTCTTCGTACGCGAAATGGTATCCGGGCTCTTTGCCTGGGTCGCTGGTGTTGTGGCATGGTGTGCAAGATCGCACTTCGGCTTTGTGGAAACCGACCGCCCGAAGCTCTGCGAACGTATAAGTCCGCTTGTTTTCCTTGATATCCTCTAGTATTTCGTTGGCTTTGCTTCCCGGGCCGTGGCACGCCTCGCATGTTACCCCGGCATTGTCTGCGGCTTGTTCTTTCGCCTCGGCGTCGCCGTCGGCCGCCACAATATAGCCACCGGGAAGTCCAAAACCGCTCGTATGACAACCGAGGCACTTGGCATCCTTGGTATAGTCCTTATTGGGGTCGAACTTGAGTTTGGTCTTTTCCGCGCTCTTTACGCCGGGTTTAAGGGAGTCGAAGGCTTTCGCCATGTTCGTTTTTCGCCAGCTATTCCACTGCTTGAAGTGACAGCTCTTGCATTTCTTGACGCCAACGTAAGTGGCGCCTTGGGCGGAGATAATGCTCAAGCTATCTCTAAACAGCTTCGCTGCCTGATCCTTCTTGCCCTGCGACTGACAAATAAGACCCAGTTCATATCTAATGCGGGCGGCGTCAGCTTCCTGGTTAAGCAGTGCGGTTAACGCCTGTTCATCTTTGCCGGATGCAGGTCCGGGAAAGGCGGCAGACAGTGCATTCTTGAAAAAGGGCATGGCCTTGTCTACCTCACCGTTTTCATAAGGGATCAAGCCTAACTCATACCCGGCCGTGACCGCTGCGTCTTTGGTTTTGAGTAACGAACTGAGCGCAGCCTGGGCCTGTTCCACTTTGCCGTTGCGGGCGTCGACTGCGGCCTGGTCGAGTATGTTATACACATTGCCGGGGGCGTAAGTCAGAGTCCTGTCTGTGCCGATAGTGGCAGTGTCTTTGACCGGCACCTTAACGGCGACCGGCGCAGCTTCCTGCGCCTTCACGGTGACCGACGCAGCTTCCTGCACCTTTACGGCTGTCGGCGCCTCTTCCTGCACCTTAACGGCTGTCGGCGCAGCTTCCGGCGTCTTCACGGCGACCGGCGCAGCTTCCTGCACCTTCACACTGTCCTCTTTGACTTTAGGCCGGTCTTTGACCAACTCGACCTCGGTCGGCACGGCCGCGACATCGCTATAGGCCGTGCCGTCATTGACCACCCGAAAACCAACGAGCAGGCCGCGGCTGACGGGGTAGTCGGAGCGATATGAACTACGCAGATGGCTCCCGCCGTTGTCCCAGGAGCCGCCGCGCAAAGAACGGGAAATACCGGATGGAGGCCCATTAGGATCGACGCTCGGGCTATTGGAATAATACTTCTCATCATAATAGTCGCTGCACCACTCAAAAACATTGCCGTGCATGTCATAAAGACCCCAGAGATTGGGGATCTTCTGCCCTACCGGATGAGCATAGTCCTGACCCACCTTGTCGGCATTTCCGTCAAACCAAGCGTAGTCACCAAGGGACGAGTCACTTGCGCCGAAGCTAAACCGAGTTGTTGTACCCGCCCGGCAGGCATACTCCCACTCTGCTTCGGTGGGCAACCTGTACCTTCTACCTTCCTGCTGACTCAGCCTCCTGCAAAATTCCACCGCATCATCCCAGCTTACATATACAGCAGGATTGTTGGCATCCTCCTGAACATATGCCTTTCCAGACCAGGGCTGGGCATTCATAACTGACTTGTACTGGCCTTGAGTTACCTCTGTTTGACCCATCCAGAAGCCTTTGGATATACGTACTTCATACTGTGGGAATTCGTTGGCAAAGTCCTTCTCCTTTTTATCGTATTCCCCGGCCAACTGTGCGGCTGAAACGCTGCTGCCCATCATGAACGAACCGGCGGGAATATAGACCAGATTTATGCCGGTGAACCTGGCTCCTGCTTCGTCTGCTTTGAGGGCAAAGCTGGCGGCCACTGTCTTGTCTGCGTCCATGACCAGTGTGGTGGGATTGGTGCCGCCGGACAGGTTGCCTGACCAATTCGTGAAACTGAAGCCCTCATTCGGTGCCGCCCCCAAAGTCACCGTCTCGCCACGTTTGTAGCTGGCCTTATCGGGACTCTTCGTGACGGAGCCGCCGACCGCGGTAACAGTCAGGCTGTAGGCCTTGAGGGCGAAGCCGGCACTCACCGATTTGTCCGCGTCCATGACCAGCGTGACGGGATTGGTGCCGCCCGACAGGTCGCCCGACCAATTCGTGAAACTGTAATCCTTATTTGGTACGGCCTGCAAAGTCACCGTCTCGCCATGATTGTAGCTGGCTTTATTGGGGTTCTTCGTGACAGAGCCGCCGACCGCGGTGGCGGTCAGGCTATAGGTTTTGACGGCGAAGCCGGTACTCACCGACTTGTCCGCGTCCATGACCAGCGCGGCGGGATTCGTGCCGCCCGACAGGTCGCCCGACCAATTCGTGAAACTGTATCCCACATTCGGTGCCGCCTCCAAAGTCACCGTCTCGCCACGATTGTAGCTGGCCTTATCGGGACTCTTCGTGACGGAGCCGCCGACGGCGGTGACGGTCAGGCTGTAGGCCTTGAGGGCGAAGCCTGCACTCACCGACTTGTCCCCGTCCATGACCAGCGCGGCGGGATTGGTGCTGCCGGAAAGGTCGCCCGACCAATTCGTGAAACTGTAATCCTTATTCGGTGCCGCCTTTAAGGTCACCGTCTCGCCATGATTGTAGCTGGCCTTCTCGGGACTCTTCGCGACAGAGCCGTCGCCTGCGGTAACAGTCAGGCTGTAGGTCTTGAGGGCAAAGCCGGCGGTCACCGACTTGTCCGCGTCCATGACCAGCGCGGCGGGATTGGTGCTGCCGGAAAGGTCGCCTGACCAATTCTTGAAACTGTACCCCGTATTTGGTGCCGCCTCCAAAGTTACCTTCTCGCCACGATTGTAGCTGGCTTTATCCGGATTCTTAGTAACGGAGCCGTCGCCCGAGGTGATTGTCAGGCTGTAGGTTTTGACGGCAACGCTGGCGGTCGCCGACTCGACCTCGATTGACACGACCCCGACATCACTGTCGGCCTCGCCGTCATTGACCTTGAAGGAAAAGCTGTCCGAACCGTGGAAATTCGCCTCCGGATTATAGGTTAGATTTGGCGCGGTTCCGCTAAGCTGCCCGTGCGCCGGACCTGCTATCACGGTATAGGTCAGTTGGTCCCCGTTTTCGTCGTTTCCGGTAATGGTGATCGACTTCGGCGTATTTTCCTGGGTCGCCACGCTACAGGCTTCAGCTATTGGTGGGGTATTGGCCTTTTTGGGTAAGAATATGACGATTGCTGTGACGCCGAGAACCGCCAGTACCGCAAAGACAATGAATTCCATATATGTCGGCTCACTTAGAGATCCTAGCATTTTTGGCCGGGATTTCGATTTACGCGTCATTGAAACTCTCCTGCACAGTTGAAGTTTTATAATCCGGGATTTCCCATATACCCTCAATAATAAAAAACCACTGGCCGAGCCGGTGAATTACATGGTTATTTTTACTCTTCACGGTATATCAGTTGCAGCGCCTGAAAATAGGCCTGCATCGCCTTTTCGGAATCATTACGTTGTTGGTAGATACGGCCCAGTTCAAAGTAAAGTCTGGGTGACATCGGATCCTGGTGGATGCTCTCCAGCAGATGTTTCTCTGCCTCTTCCAGTTGGTCCAGTTGGCGTTTGGCCCATCCCATGATTAGGTTAATTCTGGCCTTGTCTCGATTACTCTGGCCGGACAGCGAGTTGACGAGCTTTATTGCCTTTTGGGCCTGACCGGCCCGACACAGGAGTTCCCCCAACTCCAATGCCACTTCCGGGGAATTCGGATCGATCTCGTAGGCCATTTGGGCTTGCTCAATGGCCGAACTGACTCTACCCTTTCTCGACAGCAACTTGGCCATCTGCAGATGGCGTTTTGCCTTGGCAGACATAGTGCTGTTGGCCACGGTTCGAACGGTTGAGCTATCGTCGGGGATGACGTCATAGGGGATTTCCATGGCCTGGAAGAGCCTGGATTTAACCACTGGCGCGAAATCGTAGGCGTGCCCCGGCTTAACGCAGAGCACCTTACCCTGGGGATCGGAAATCAATACGGTGGGCGTGGCAATGACGCCGAACTTGCCCCATATCTTGTACTGCTCGTCACCGATGATCTGCACTACGACCGGCGCATCTTTTTGAATCGACGCAATGAACTCTCTGTTGTCAACATTTTGCATGACAAAGGCGACCTGCAGAGACGTTAACCTATCTGACGGAATGCTGGACAACGCCCTAAAAATATCCTCTACGGCCTCCTGGGAGCGTTTTTGCTGAGATGACAAGAATGCCAGTATCAGCACCTTGCCGCTGGACCGTGTACAGGCAAAGGGCTTGCCTGTCGTATCAACTGCGTAAAACTCCGGCGTTAATGCGCCCTCGATGATTCTTCGCGGCTGAGTCGATACGCCCTCACATATCACAGTCGAAAATGCAAGCACAGTAACCACTGCCGCAACGATGTTCCTTGTCGTTTTCATTATCATATTTCCTTTCAGCCCTATCTGGGGGGGGAAATCTGCTGAATACCGCTTCTGACCCTTAGGTTTAGTCTGGGCTTTCGTCTTGCCGGTTTGACCGTATAGTCAACGGCTGTTTGTCTGTCATATCCTTTTGGTAAATGGCATCCAGGATTGCAAAGTCCCCCTGTGTCGGTCTTGCTGAAATTGATCGGTAGATCCTTCCATCCACCGTATGGCACACTCTTCCGGATATGCTTGAGCTGGTTGCTGGCATGGGTCTGATGGCACGCCCGACAGGTTCGACCGTGGCTTTCCTTGTTGACGTGCAGGAAATGCAGATTCTGGTTGCCATTGCGGAAATCCGTTAGATCGTCGGTGGTGGACGTCCGAACCAGCGTCCTTTCATGACAGCCAAAACACAACTCATATTTTGTTTCATCAAATGAGGTATAGAATCCCGTCGGATACTCCCCGGCCAGTATCCGGAAATGGTCACTACCATGCGTCATGTGGCAGCCGCCGCAATCATTCTCTTTGATTGGCCCATGGAGATATGTCTTGTCCTTGATCTGGTCAATAAACGCCGGCAGAACTTTGTCTATGGTCTGCCCCTGGGGCTTGTCATGGCAGGTCAGGCAGAGGGTGGTCGGCACGTCGACCAACAGGGGTCGGATGGATGAAGCATGGGGCGTGTGACAATTCAGGCATCCGCCCGGTTCTGAGACTGCATTGTGCTGGTGTTTGGAAGCCTGGGCCATTGTCTGGATTTCCTCATGACAAGAAAAACACAGGTCCGGCGCCTCAGCCTTGAGCATTTTCCAGTTATCGGCCCCATGCGGATCATGACAGCCCACACAGTTGTCCCGCGTCGGCTCATGAACAAACTCAATTCCTTCCAGTTCCTCCTTGGTGGTGACATGACAGAACACGCATAACTGGTCCAGTCCCATAGTCAGGCGGTTCTCGTAGTCGCTTTCGTGGGCCTCGTGACATAACAAGCACTCGCCGACCGATGTAGGGCCGTGAACATGGGTGGCATCTTCAGTCACCTCATGGCATTCTGCGCACAGATCACCAGCCGTTTTGGTTAGTAATCGAGATTCATTCTCGCTGGAGTGCGTTTCGTGACATTGGCTACACTTACCGTCCTTCAGGGCACTGTGCACATACTTCTTGGTCAGTTCGTCATGACATTGCATACAAAGTCCCGGCTCTTCGTCGGTCAGTTTGTAGGTGTGTTCCTTCACATTGACAGTTTCATGGCAGGCTTCGCAACTGCCTTCACTTACGGGATCATGTATAATTGGCTTTGAGGTGTGTTCGGCATGACATTCTTCCGTGATGCAAGTGTCCTGCTCGGTTTGCGGCTTTTCCACACCCTCGGTTTGCGGCTTTTCCACACCGAAAGCATAAGATGATAAGCCAATGAATATAAGTAACACTATGGTAAGTTTTCTCATTATTCTACACCAGATAGCACCACAATTGATTCAGATATTTCCAGCCCTTTTCTTCCAGCAAAAAGACTGCTCGTTGCTCAGAACTCTTTCGGCAAGACCTCCAAGTCGCTACAGCGGAACACCGGGCCATCCTTGCAGACATACAGGTTGCCGACATTGCAGCGACCACATTTCCCCACACCACACTTCATTCTGTTTTCGAGCGTCGTGTACGCTGACTCCAGCAAGAATCCCAGTTCCACAAGAGATTCCAGCACAAACTTGATCATGATGGGCGGGCCACAGAGAACGACGACGGTGTTCTGTGGTTTGGGCTTCATACTCGTCAAAACAGTGGGAACAAAGCCGACTTCGCCCTTCCACTCAGGGGTTTCGCCGCCGGGGTCAACCGTGTAGAGCGTTTGCACATCCTTCATCTGCTGCCAGGTGTCCAGCCGCTCTTTGTACACGAGATCGTCCACGCTACGCGCCCCGTACAAAATGGATATGTCTTTGAACTGGTCCCGCAGATCCAGACAATTCCTGATCAGCGAGTTCAGGGGGGCCAGTCCAATGCCGCCGGCGACAAACAACAGGTTCTTTCCCTGCATCCGGTCGATCGGGAACCCGTTGCCATAGGGACCTCGAAAACCGATGATATCCCCTTCATTACATTGGTGGAGCTCGTTCGTGACCTTGCCTGTGCGTTTCACGCTGCATTCGATGTATCCCTTTTCTGTGGGCGAAGACGCAATGCAGAAGGTCGCCTCACCTGCACCGAACACGGAGTAAAGTCCGAACTGGCCGGCACAAAACTCAAACTGTTCGCCCTGCTGGGGATCGCAGAATTCCAGACGAAATGTTTTGGTATCGACGGTCTCATCTGTGATGGAGACGATTCGCATTTTCGACACCATGTAGTCCAGGGGTATCAACGTTTGAGCCTGGTTAGTTGAGCGTTCATTCGACATCGGAGTTGTTCCCTCCTTTCGCTTTTGTTTCGATGTCAGTCAGAATGCTGACAAGGTTCTGGCCCACAGAGCAGGCCCGTGTACACCTGCCGCAGCCGACACAAGCGGTTTGCCCAAAGCGCTCAGGGAAGTATTTGAATTTGTGCATCACCCTTTGGCGACATCGGGATGCCTGATCGGGTCGGGGATTATGGCCGGATGCGTGCTTGGTGAACATGGGGTGAGAACAACAGTCCCAGTTTCGGCGTCGCTGACCGGATTGCCAGTTGGCTTCGTCAACAATATCAAAACAGTGGCATGTCGGGCAAAGAAAGCTACACGTCCCACATCCCAGGCACTTGAGCGAGATGTCGGTCCAGAAATCGCTCTCGAAGTTCTCGTCAAGCCATGTCTTAGTCTTTTTGGGGTCAAATTTTGCCTTGACCTCCGGCGGTGTGGGAAGCTTGGTGCCTGCAGGTGCAGGTTTGACAACGTTGCCCAGTTGATTGATGAACTTTGTACCCTTGTCGCTGCAGACCTGCATGAGGGCCTGGCCATCATCTTCGAGAAAGACAAGCACATCGCTTTGCACTGTGTTATGGGGTGAGCCCCCTACCGAGGTACAAAAGCACTGCGGATCGGGCTTTGTGCAGGCGAACGAGATCAACGTCGTTCGTGCCCGGCGGGCACTGTAACGGACGTCGTCGTAATCCCAGTGAAATACCTTGTCCAGTACCTCCAATGCAGCCACTCCGCACGGCCTGGGCCCCATTACCACCACCTCGGTCGAGGGGACAAGGGGCTCGGACTTTACTTCCACATCACCATCGGACTGGTTCTTGAATTCCAGCACCACCTCAGTGATAGGAAAGAACAGTCGCTTGAGCGGAACTCTGACATTCGCGTAGTCCAGGGCAACCGCTTCGGACGATTTGATGGCAGCCAGCTCAACCACGCCTGGTTCGGTTTCGACCGGCGCTATAACTTCCACGCCTGCGGCTTGAAGGATGTCCACAGCCGACTTTAGCCAGCCGGCCGTTGCCTGATACAATGTTTGCTCGTCCACTTTAGTTGACCTCATAAAATCCCCGTCTCAGGATCATCCACGGAGAAAGTCGTAAAAGGAGCCTTCTGGTCGGATGACAACCCGGAGTGAAAATCGAACCATTCGTCCATGAGTTGGGCCATTTTCTGATTGATGGCACTCAGCGGAATATCCATGGGGCACGCCCGTTCACATTCGCCACAGCCCACGCATCTACCCGTCAAATGAAAGGCCCGTGCCACATTCCAGGCGACATTGCCGCGCAGGTGAGCACTGGTCTCGATCCACTGGGGGATGGTCTTCTCAACAATGCAGCGTTTGCAATAGCAGAGCGGGCACACGTTTCTGCAGGCATAACACCGGATGCACTTGCTCAGTTGCCCACGCCAAAACTCCCAGCGTTCTTCTATAGACTTGGCGTCGATGTTCGCCGCGTCACTATACCTTTCTTCAATGTTGATCTTTGGCTGTTCAACCGGATCGCCGACCACAATGTCACATCCCTGCGGATTGCGCTGCTCACAAACGGAACACTTATGCGGCAAAGGATCTCCCTGGCCGGTGCATGGGACGCCTATCAGTACGATGTCCTCGCGCTTCACTACGTGCTCGCGCAAGAGCACGTTGACGGCCTGAAGGTCGCAGCCCTTGACAACAATTCCTATTTTACCCATACGGCGTATAGTGTCTTTAGACAAATAGACCGCGAGGTTCCCGAAACAACGGTCATCGAACACGAGACGTTCAACGTCCTCGGGCTTGCGTACGAACTCGGGATGCGAGAATGGCGACTCTCCGTCTCGACCATATCCTATGACAACGGCAACATTAAGGTCCGACAGCAGTTCCGAGGCTGCACGCTGAAGGGACTCAGTTACAGTGCTATTTGCGCTCATCTGCCGGGTTCTCCAGTCAGGATTTTCGAGTATGTTTCAAAGGGTCCCAGGGCCTTGACCTCAGCCGTGATCTCTTTCACGAGAGAGGACCACTTGGCACCCTCTGCGGCAGAGACCCAGGAGATCTTGAAGCGTCGCGGATCAATACCGAGGAATGTCATCAACTCACGGAAGGCGAGCAATTTCCGTCTGGCGTGGTAATTGCCGCTGGTATAGTGACAATCACCCGGATGGCAACCCGATACGAGAACCAGGTCCGCACCCTGCTCAAAACTCTTGATGATAAACATAGGATCCACGCGGCCGCTGCAGGGTAAGCGCACGATCTTGATCGCAGCGGGATACGCCAGGCGGCTCATACCTGCCAGGTCAGCGCCTGCATAGGAGCACCAGTTGCACAGAAATGCCACAATGCGGGGCTGCCACTCTGACGTATCAGTTGAATTATTTGTTTTCTGACTCATATTACCTCACCGATTAATCGCGTTAATCGCA
>JBARRE010000313.1:0-2805 GCA_049644065.1 Sedimentisphaerales bacterium
TTGTCCTGGATTGCTCGGGCAGCATGAGCGGCAAACCCATCGCCAAAGCCAAACAGGCGATTACACGTGCTCTGAAAAAACTACAGCCGGGGGACACTTTCCAGATTATCCGATTTTCAAATAACGCCTCCCAGCTCGGGCCGAATCCCGTCCCCGTCACACCTAAAAATATCCGCAAGGGGCTCACCTATGTCGAGTCGCTGAAAGGCAGCGGCGGCACGATGATGATCGAGGGCATCAAAGCGGCCCTGGACTTCGCGCATGATCCGCAGCGATTTCGCCTAGTCTCATTTATGACCGATGGCTACATCGGCAACGAGACCGAAATCCTCGCCGCAATTGCTCAGCGGCTCGGTGCCAGCCGAATCTTCAGCTTCGGCGTCGGCTCCTCCGTCAACCGCTACCTGCTCGACCGGATGGCCAAGCTCGGAAAAGGCGCCGTCGCTTATATCGGCCTGGACAACAGTGCCGGGCAAGTCGTTGATGAGTTCTACGACCGCATCAGCCACCCGGCCCTGGCGGATGTCACTATCGACTGGGGCGATATGCAGGTAACGGATATGTACCCCGGCCGCATCCCCGACCTTTTCGTCGGCCGGCCTGTAATCCTTACCGGCAGATTTAAGGGCGCCAGCAGCACGACCATTCACGTCAAAGGCACAGTCGGGGACATGACTCAGGACATTGCAATCGCCGCTGACCTCGATGATTCCGCCGCCACTCACGCGGGCATCGCCTGCGTTTGGGCGCGGAAAAAGATTGAGACGCTGGGCAGTCAGGCGACTTATGACACCAATCCCGACCTGCCCGGCGAGATTAAGCAGGTGGCACTCGAATACGGCCTGATGTCGGCGTACACCGCCTTTATCGCCGTCGATTCATCCCGGAAGACCGCCGGCGATCACGGCATGACCGTTGCGGTCCCCGTGCCCGTCCCCGACGGCGTTCGGTACGATACCACCGTCCAGAACTAAAACCAAAAGCGAAGCAAGTTCTAATTAATGCGACAGCAATCTCTCAGGACCTGGCCCTGCCGTCAATCAGGAATCTACAACAGCAACTGTAAAAATGCTACGATGTCGTCGATCATCGCGCATATTTCTTGCTGGGCTGTCAGGTCCGTGATCCAGTCGTTATTTGGATTGCCGTCCACTAAACCATCCGCTTTGGCTCGAATATTATTTTGCAGTTTGTCGATAGCGTCTTGATATTCCCCAGCCTCAATTAGATCCACAACAGCTTCCAGGCTGTTGGACAAGGCTTTTTTTCGCTGCTTTGCCTTTTTGTTAAAATCGTCGGCATCAAGGCCCTGGATATAGGCGTCAAGCGCCTGAATCCCTTGTCCCGGCGTCAGAACCGTAACAATCCAGGGTGGGCTGACTCCGTCATCGGTGTCATCATCGGTTATGGTCAAGGTCACAAAATATATTCCCGGTTGTTGATAGGCGTGTTGCTCCACTGCATCTCCTGTTGCGTTAGGGCGCTCATTCTCCTCTACAACGTCGTCAGGTACTATCGTGCCGTCACCAAAATCCCAACTAGCCGTATGAGTGTCCAGCCAACCGGAATCCACGAAACTGCCTGAGAAAGTGAGCCTGTGGTGGGGAAAAATAAAGTGAGGATTCGGCTGATCGACAGAATCTATGCTCGCCTCGGGGGCAACGTTGTCTATCGTTACATCCGCCGTATCCTCATCTGTAAATTCAGCGTCGCGCACCTGCAGCCTCACATTGCCGGTCCAGTCGTCACCCCAAGTGTGAGTGGCGGTCGGATCGGTTGACCACGTAGTATCCCAAGTTCCATTATCATCAAAATCCCATCTGTACTCTATGGCGTCTCCGTCCGGATCATAGGACTCGGAGCCATCGAAAGTCACTTGAGTACCCTCGTCTTCCACATATGGCCCATCGGCATCCGCTACGGGTGGCTGATTCAATGAGATTTCAGAGCTATTCATAACATCCACTAAATTAGCCAGAGAGCCACACGTGAAATAGTAGCTGTCGTTTTGATTGTATCCTGTAATATCGATCCGATTCCAGCCGCTGTTGAGATTTAGGCCTGCGGGAAATCCTATAGGGCTGTCAAAGTCGTAATTAAGGAATGCGCGTGGGACGCAGTCTCCTGAACCGGAAAGCGAAATGGTTTTGGCAGTCGCAACATGTACGTAGATCCAGGCATGAAACTGGTGGTCTCGGCTGCGACTTACCGACAGAGCCCCCGTAGGGCTACCGGTAGTACTCACCGGCCCCCAGGGAACCTCATAGCTCCAATAGCCAATCCACTGGCCGACTCCATCGTCATGATTGTAGCGCCACGGCCGGAGCCAGGGCGTGTTATCATGGAAACGGTCGTCCGCATTTTCGCGGATATTCCACAGGTTGTCGCCCTGGGCCCACGATACCTGGCACAAAACCAGAGCCAGGAACAGCGTGAGAATGGCCCAGCCTAAGTTGAAATAGCCGCTGGTTTTTCGCAACATTGTCGGAATCCTCATTTTCTTCTCCTTTCGCTAATTCCCCCAAGTTCTATTTGATACGCGAGAACAGACTTATGTCCTCTGCCTGGCAATTGTAACTATCGTTCTCCGAACAAGAAGATCCGTATGTCAAATAGCGAAACATCGAAGGATGTCCGGTACATTTTCTTCCAGAAAGATCTCTGCCTCCCTAAAAACTCTCATTTTATTTACTTCCGCTACATCGCTCGCTCAAGGATGTTGTTTCATGTTGTACGAGCTTGGGAGGGCTAAGATAAACGAAATCTAACCATCTATATATTACAGCGTATCTTACATACTAAATG
>JBARRE010000314.1:0-2585 GCA_049644065.1 Sedimentisphaerales bacterium
AAGTTGTTCGGCTGCTCACATGCATCAATCACCGCTTCGGCCAGCTCGACTGCGCCTTCGCCGCCCTTGAGCCAGTGTTGCGAAACTGCGGCCAGTGCTCCATTTTCCTCTGCTATCTTACGTACGAGCGCTATTTCGTCCTTGGTGTCGGTGTAGAAGCCGTTGACACAAACGACCGGCGTAACGCCGCTCTTCTTGACCGTTTCGATATGGGCTATGAGATTCTCGCAGCCCTTTTCGACCAATGCGAGGTTCTCAGTGGTATACTCCTCGGCCAGCGGTATACCGGGCTTTACGGTTGGGCCGCCGCCGTGCATCTTCAGTGCGCGGATAGTAGCTACCACGACGATCGCATCGGGCTCAATGCCGGACATCCGGCTCTTGAGGTTCCAGAATTTCTCGAAGCCGATGTCCGCCCCGAAGCCGCTCTCGGTTACGTGGTAATCACCTAATTTCGTACCTATCATGTCGGCGATAATAGAACTTTGGCCGATAGCGATGTTGGCGAAGGGCCCCGCATGCACAAATACGGGCTGGCCTTCGATGGTCTGCAGCAGGTTCGGGTTTATCGCATCGACCATCCAGGCGGTCATGGCGCCGTCGACCTCGAGGTCTGCGGCGGTTACTTCGTTGCCCTTCTTGTCGTAAGCCACTACGATTTTGGCGATGCGCTCGCGCATGTCCTTGAGATCACGGGCGACCGCGAGGATCGCCATTACTTCGCTGGAGACGGTGATTTGAAAACCCGAATCCATCTCGAAGCCGTCCATTTTTTCGCCCTGGCCTATCCTGATGTTGCGCAGCGCCTGGGCGCAGAAGTCCATGGCCCATTTCATCTGAACGGTTTCGGGGTCGATATCCAGTCGCTTGAGATTGCTCTTGGCCAGCCGGGCGTCGTCGTAGTTTCGTTCGTGCTGCATTCGCGAACTAAGCGCGACCATGCAAAGATTATGGGCGTTGGTAATGCAGTCGATATCGCCCGTTAGGCGGATGGAAAAAGGCGTCAATGGAATACACTGCGCCAGGCCTCCGCCGGCGGCGGAACCCTTGATGTTGAAGGTCGGGCCACCACTGGGCTGGCGGATCGCGCCGACGACGCGCTTGTCTAATTTGCCCAGACCTTCAATCAGGCCTATGGCGGTAGTCGTCTTGCCTTCGCCTAACGGGGTCGGTGTAATGGCAGTCACGTCGATGTACTTCGCCGTCGGGCCGCCAGCCAGGCGGGCGCAGGCTTTTTGGTAGTCGACCTTTGCCAGCTTACGACCCATAGGGATCAATTCATCCTCTTGCAGACCCATCTCTGCGGCCAGTTGGTTGATGGGTTTCATTTCTTCCTCGGCAGCTTCCGCAATCTGCCAATCCTTCATCTTTGTCGCGTCAAGCTTCATTTTAGGTCTCCATCATTTTACAATATGTCTTGTGTCCCCAAGAACAGGAAGGCTTTGCAACTCATGATCGTGGCGTCACGTGTCCCTACAAAGCTACCGTGGGCGTCATTATATAGCAACCGCCGAGGTATGTCCAAGAACCGAGAAGTTTTTTTCTATTATTTTCTACTTTACTACTTCCCTCGATTCTCAGTATCAGGAAAAACCTGCCATAGAAAGGCCAAATATTCTCGAAATCCTCCTACAAACCATTGCTGGCGGACTCGCTAAAGGTTATAATTCTCCGCTATCTGAAACTGCTTGTGCTCTTTGTTTATTTCTATTCCAGGCGACGAAACATGCAAAATAAAATGGAAGCTTCCTTGGACAAGACCCCGGCTCTGAAAATCTGCGAGTCAATGGGCCACATAACATCCGACAGTCTGATCCCAATTCTCCAGCAGATCCAAGATGCTTACGGCTATCTTCCCGCAGAGATCCTGTCGGAAGTGAGCAAGCAAACCGGCCTCCACGCCAATCACATGTACGGCGTGGCCACCTTTTACGAGCAGTTCCATCTCGAACCGCGAGGGCGCCACACCGTCAAGTGTTGCCGGGGAACTGCATGCCATGTAAGGGGAAGCCGGGAGATCATAAGCGCCCTGGAGCGGGAGCTTGATGTGGAAGAGGGGCAAACGACCGAAGACATGCGTTTCACCTTTGAAACTGTGGCATGTCTGGGTACGTGCTTTTTAGCGCCCGTGATAATGATAAATGACGACTACTACGGCAACGTTAAAGCAAGCAAGATAAAATCGATTCTCGACAGGTACGAATAAGACAAATGAGTTCCCAGAAGATAGACTCGCCCAAAGGACTGAAAGAGATTGCCCGACAGACACAGGAGGCCCGCCAGAAGTATCGGTGTCGCATCCTGATTTGCATGACAGGCTGTCGGGCGCTTGGCGCCGCGGCCATTGCGGCGGCGTTCAGAGAGAAACTGGCCGCAGCGAAACTCGACGAGGAAATCGCAATCGTCGAGACAGGCTGCATAGGAGTGTGTGCCCGAGCGCCCGTCGTGCTCATCGAGCCGTACGAGTATCTGTACGGGGGCGTGAAACCGGACGATGTCGATGAGATTATAGAAACTACGATTCGCAACGGAGAGCCCGTGGAGTCGCTGGTTGGCGTCGAAAATGGCAAGGCTCTGCCCAGGAT
>JBARRE010000315.1:0-10953 GCA_049644065.1 Sedimentisphaerales bacterium
CCGATAGACATTAACCGTAAGAATAACGACTGAGAACTAACGGTGAGAATATGTACAACAGGCGAGTAAAAATATTTGTGATTTTCAGCTTGCTGCTTTTGGCGGTTTGTTTGCTCCGCCTGGCGCAGATGCAGTTGTTGACCGCCTCCTCCGTCCAGCATGAAATCGCAGAATTAAAGCAGAAAAGGGGCCAATCCAAACAGCTTAAAACCATCAGGGGCAGAATACTCGACCGCAACGAAAGGGTATTAGCCATTGATGAAGCCCGATTCTGGGTGCATATCAATTATAATCTCAGCTCTTTCCTGGATGAACGTGTTCGCAAGTCGATGCTCGCCGGGGCGGCTGCCAGACGCGATGCGGATGTCGCGGTGGCCAAAGTCGACGAGGAAATACGCGAAAAACTTGAGGATTTGCAGCTCATAATTGAGAAATGCGCGCAATTCAAGGCGGTCGAACCGTCTGTGATATGGGACGAAATTCAAAAAATCAACGATTATGTCTGGGGCCAGCGAATGTTCCAGGCCTGGCGAAAAAACTTCCCGAAATCCGAAGTCTTTGAAAAATATGACAGCAAAGTCAGCATCCCGTTCTCTGAAGCAATCGCTGATTTCAATATTAAAGAACCCGACCCGAAAAAGAGGATCGAGCTTGCGAGCAGAATTGACATCCTGGAAATGCATGAGAACTGGGCATTGCTGGAGCTTAAAACCGACGATGATGTTTTCGCCGCTCAGTTGGAATTCATGGACACGGAGGGACTGCATATCTTACCGAAGGGCCACCGGTTCTATCCCTACGGTTCCGCTGCCGCCCAGACAATCGGCTGGGTCGGTTTGGCGACACAACAACAGGATAAGGAGCTTTTCGCGGACGACGAGTTGCTAAGCTATCTGGAAGGGGAAGTTTGCGGACGTGAGGATGGAATCGAGTATGTCTGCGAGACCGTCCTTCGAGGTAAACGAGGTGAGCTTAGTCACGACATAGACGGCCAGCTCACTAGCCGGATCAAGACTGAGTTCGGCAAGGATGTTAAACTGACGCTTGACATCACATTGCAGGAAAGAATAGAAAACTACCTGACTAACTACAAGCACGACCCGAATTGTGGCCCCGGAATGTCGGTTGTTGTCATCGAGGTCGGAACCTGTGACATACTCGCCCTGGTTTCATTGCCGCTTTATGATTTGAATCGCGTCCGATACGACTATGGTGACTTTCTTGCCGATGGCAATAAGCCGCTTATCAATCGGGCGATTAATGAACAGTATCCACCCGGTTCGGTTGTTAAACCGTTAATTCTCATCGCCGGCCTTGAAACAGGTCAAATAACTCCTGAAGAAATTATCGGTTGCCCGCCCGAAGCGGCCCCGCCCAACTGGCCGAACTGCTTGATATTCAGGCGGGGGGTGGGTCATGACAATCAGTGGGAAAATAACGCTCGCAATGCCATCAAGGGCAGTTGCAATATCTATTTTTCACACCTCGCCGACAAAATCGAGCCTGTGGATTTGCAGCGGTGGCTCTATGCATTCGGCTATGGACAGGACGTACTTTCCTTGTCACCTTCACTTACCTCAGCGGCCGGAACCGAACTCGACAGAAATTTCCGCCAGTCGTCCGGCGTAATATCAAGCGGTTTTGTCAGGGGCAAGATCCTAAGCTTCGAAGATGTGCCCCCGCTGAGGAATCGGGAGCGAAGATATTTCGGCATCGGCCAGGGTGATCTGCGTGTCACGCCTCTACAGTTCGCAAATTCAATGGCTGCTATTGCTCGGGGCGGCATCTACAAGCGGCCGAAGTTGATATGGGAGCCTGGGAATTCCGAGGGCACGGACCTCGGCGTCTCGCTCGGAACTTTGGCCGTCGTATATGACGGAATGAGTGCCGTTGTCAACGAGGCCGGCGGATCGGCTTACCGTCAATTCGAACCGTTCCTCTCGACACTTGCTGCCGAGGATGTGAAAGTTTACGGCAAAACCGGCTCTACGGAAAGGCCCGAGCACGCCTTGTTCGGAGGCTTTGCCCAGGACAGTACGGCACGCAAAATCGCAATCGCCGTCGTCGTCGAAGGCGGCCAGCACGGCTCAAGCGATGCCGCCCCACTGGCCCGTGATATCATCCAGTTCTGCATAGAAGCCGGGTATGTCGGCAAATCCATCTTGACAGCGGAATAAAATCATCTACTCGCGACTCAAAATTCTTATAAAACGTTCTGGTAAATCCCGACCAATAACCTATCATGTATCCCATGTGAGTTGTGGAGTTGTGCTGTCCGAAAAATCAGAATTGAAGGGAGAAAGCAAATGTACTGTCAAAAATGCGGTCAAGAAAATCCGGATAATGCACAAGTGTGTCGCGCTTGTGCTGCTGTATTAATCTCACCTCCGATACAGGCTCCGAGTCTTAGCGTCAAAAGCAGTGGCATGGCCATCGCTGCACTGATTCTTGGTATCCTGAGTATTTTTACATGTGCCCTTACAGCAATACCGGCAATAATTCTCGGGATTGTGAGCCTGGTAAGAATTGAAAAAAGTGGCGGCAGCTTAACCGGCAGAGGCTTTGCCATAGCGGGAATTGTCGTTCCATCTGTTTCATTGCCTTTAATAGCACTGTTGATGGGAATTATGATGCCGGCTTTGGCAAGGACAAGACAAGTGGCATTCCGAATGGTTTGTGGGACGAATCTGGCCGGTATCGGCAAGGCAATGCTTATCTATGCCAACGATTACGAGGATGAGTTGCCTCGTGCCGGCGGCAGAAACAGCATCTGGAGTAAGAATATACCCAACTGGCAGGCGAGTAATAGATATGCTGCCTACGGCATGAAAGCCGATGGCACCGGCGGTCAGGCGAATATCTCATCCTGCTTTTATCTTCTGGTCAAGTATGTCGAAGTAACGCCTAAGTCGTTTATCTGCAAGGGCGATGCCGGTGTTACTGAATTTATACCCTCTAATGAGGGTGCAGGCAGTTTGGAAATGATTGACCTGTGGGATTTTGGGCCGGAACCGTCAAAGCATTGCAGCTACTCATATCATATGCCATTTGGCCTGTATAATTTGACCACAACAAGTGAACCAGGTATGGCAGTAGCTGCTGATAGGAATCCGTGGCAGGATTCACCCTTTGTAACGGGGAAAAACTATCCCGGCGCTTATAATCCTGACGGCGGCAGAAGAGCTGAACGAGCCGGCAATGCCTTTGCTCACCAGGAAGATGGTCAGAATGTACTGTTCATAGATACTCATGTTGGTTTTGAGAAGCGTCCGTTTTGCGGTATCAATGATGATAACATATACACCTTCTGGGACGGCGGAGACATTAGAAGAGGCAGTCCGCCGATGATTGGAAGTGAACCTAAAAATAGATTGGATTCGCTGCTGGTAAACGATGGACCATAGACGAGGTGAAGAATCTTTTTCCAATAACTTTAGCTGTTGCCACTTCGTTCCTTGGGGGATCTGGTCGAAATGACTCTTTTTGTCCAAAGAAACCGTTGAAAAATAAACATTCACTATCCATAATTGATGCGCAATGGAAGAATCAGAGGAAAAATATAGTCAGGATTCCGTCCAACTGGGACCTATGTGCGACTCAAAACAACTAGCACTACTAAGAAAATGCTCTGAAAAAAGTAACATGACCGAGTGGAACAAGTGGCGTGACGAGAATCCAGATGAGGTTATATTACTCCAAGGTGCTCATTTGGAAAAAACTTATCTAAGAGGCGCTAATCTGAAAAAAGCATGTCTTAATTACGCTAATCTCTCAGAATCAGACCTGACACTTGTCGAACTAGAAGGAGCAGAATTATTTAATACTAATCTAAAAGGGGCTCATCTTGTTTATGCCGATTTTAAAAAAGCAAGACTTTGGCGCACTGATCTGAGAAAAGCAATCATTGGTTATGGTCATTTTGAAGGAGCCACAATCACTTATGCACATTTAGAAGAGGCGGAACTAGGATGGAGCTATTTGGAAGGAGCTATCTTCACAGGAGCACATTTGGAAGGAGTTGATTTGAAAGCATGTGTTGTTAACGGTTCAACACTATTTTGGAAGTGCAGTGTTGACCGTAAGACGGATTTTAGGGGTGTCGGTCTGCATAGTTGCCGGATAGATGAAAGAACGAAATACCATTTGGAATACAACAAGCGGCGGATGAACTGGGAAGATTGGTACGTTGCAACATCAAACAAGAATCAGATACGGAAGATACGCCAATTATTGACATGCCCCGTTCGCTTGTTCTGGGTGATGAGTGATTATGGGCAAAGTACCATCCGGATACTTGCAGTCTTTATTGTTCTGGCGATTGTTTTTGCTATTGTATACTGGGCTAAGTCCGATTGTGTAATCGTCAATGGTCAGGTCGGCGGCCTTCATAACTTTCTGCATGCTCTATATTTTTCCGTCGTTACTATGACGACATTAGGTTTTGGTGATATTGCAGCCAATCCACAAAGTAGTTGTGGACAGGTGTTGTTGATGATCCAGGTGTTTTGCGGCTATTTTCTGCTCGGTGCAATAGTAACTCGTCTTTCGATACTATTCACCGTAGGAGGGCCTGCAGGTAAATTCTCTAAAAAA
This sequence comes from Sedimentisphaerales bacterium, assembly GCA_049644065.1. Classification (GTDB taxonomy): domain Bacteria; phylum Planctomycetota; class Phycisphaerae; order Sedimentisphaerales; family Anaerobacaceae; genus JAFGPJ01. The sequence continues at coordinate 4,594 of JBARRE010000315.1, forward strand.
GAAAAATGACCAAATCAAAAGATAAACAAGTGAAAATGAAAAGAGAATTTCGACGTGATCCAAAACAACTGGAACTGTTGAAAAAATGCTCTGACAGAAAGGACATGACAGAATGGAACAAATGGCGCGAGGAAAATCCTAAAGAAGAGATTTGGCTGCAAGGAGCTGAACTCTGGGGTGCTCATTTGGAAGAAGCTGATCTTAGACATGTACATCTGGAAGGAGCGAATCTCACAGGTGCGCATCTTAAAAGAGCAAAACTCGAAGGTACTCATCTGGAAGGAGCACCACTCACTCGGGCGCGTTTGGGAAAAGCGGAACTCATTGGCAGCCATCTTAAAAAAGCAAACATCACGCATGCCAACTTGGTAGGAGCGATTCTTACCAAGGCCCATCTGGAAATGGCAAAGCTTCAGGATGCATATTTGGAGGGTGCGGATGTTAAGTTTGCTCATCTTGAAGCAACGGAATTTACTCGATCCAATCTGAAAGGTGCAGATTTTAGTGCGAGCGTTGTTGACGGTTCAACGTTATTTTGGATGTGCGATATCGACCCTAAGACTGATTTTCGCGGTGTCGGTCTGGATAGTTGCCGAATAGATGAAAAGACGAAATATGATTTAGAGTATAACCGACGGCGGATGAATTGTGAAGACTGGTATAAACTGCATCCGCGATTAGCTCGGCCCGTCAAAATTTTCTTCTGGATGAGTGATTATGGCAACTCTACATGGCGGATTATAAAGACCTTTTTTGCTATTGCGGTCTGCTTTGCACTCGTTTACTACCTGTGGGGGGCTCTCGATTTCTATCTGCTCAAAGATAATGAGCATCCTGGGATCGTTGCTAATATGTTCATAGACCAAGGACAACAGGTTGTATCATGTATTGTGCCCCTGCGCAGTATTTACTTTTCAATTGTTACAATGACGACGTTAGGATTCGGTGATATGTACGCCAATACGAATAACTATTGGCTTGCTGCAATATGTGGCCATTTACTTTTAATGCTCCAGGTTCTTTTGGGCTATTGTTTATTAGGTGCACTGGTGACTCGCTTCGCTGTCCTATTCAAGTCTGGTCTGATTCCGGGCAAACTCAAGAAAAAGCAACAGAAACGGCAGAAATGACATGCATTTAGTCCGGCTTAACGCCGAGGTAGGTGAGAGTTTTTTCGATTATTCTGCCAGCTACCGGTGATGCAACCTGACCGCCGGTGTCACCTTTTCCGAGCCTGCCGTTCGGCCTGCGAATAGAAACCAGAACCACAACAGCCGGATCTTCCACTGGAGCTCCGGCCACAAAAGAAGCTATATTTGAATTAGCTTCATAACCTCTCTCGCCGACTTTGGCGATATTGGATGTACCTGTCTTTCCAAAAACCTGCCAATTGTCAAGTTTTGCTCGCCAGCCGGTACCTCCATTGTCCCTTTCATTCACTACGCCGACCAATACATCATTAACAATCCAATTAGCGACTTCCGGCTTTATGATATAACCTACCGGGGAGGGCGGTCTTTTCAACTCTGTTATATTTCCGTCATTATCGACAATCGCTCTAACCATGAATGGACGAACGAGACGACCGCCATTGGCGAGAATACAGTAAGCGCGAATCATCTGCATCGCGGTAACATTAATTTCATACCCGTAAGGTATTCGGGTTACGCTGTACCCGCTCCACAGGTCCAGCGTACGAACAAGACCTCCGACCTCACCGGGCAGCTCAATCCCAGTCGGAGAACCGTAACCGAACAGCTTAAGTCCGTCATACAGTTTCTGCTGGCCCATCTTTTGTCCCATTTTGGCCATTCCGATATTGCTGGATTTGATTATAATTTCCCTGATTTTCAAATTCCCGAATTTGTGAGTCCTGTATTCATTGATTCTGCCGAAATCTTTTCCGGAATAGTTGGCGTTCTCACAGAAGATAGTTTCATTTTTCTGAATAACACCATTATCGAGTGCAATCGCCGTAATGATGGGCTTTATCATACTGCCCGGTTCAAACTGGTCCGTTATTACCCTGTTGCGAAGACTATTGGGATCAGCCGCCTGGCGATTATTTGGATCGAAATCAGGTAATGAGACCATCGCCAATATTGCCCCTGTCTCCGGCTCGGCCACAATCGCTATCGCCGATTCCGCTTCGTAGTCTTCGTATTGCCTGATGAGTTCGTCTCGCGTGAACTGCTGTATAGTAGCATCAATAGTTAAGATAATCCCTTTGCCATTGGTTAGAACGCCATCCTGCCCTTTTGCGCGAATGGGCCGGCGATAGACATCGGCAAAGAAAATATTCCGTGCAGCAGAACCTTTGAGTTCTTTGTCATATTTCAGCTCAATTCCTTCTAATCCACGATTGTCGCGGCCCGTAAAGCCGACAACGTTTGCCGCAAGGTGTCCCATTGGATAATGTCTACGCCAGTCGGACTGAACACCGATGCCGTAAATTTTAGTTGCGGCGCTGCATTGATCGGCGTCTGTGGTTGTCATGATTTTTGCAAAGCCAGGATTACGGCTTTCCAATATCAGTTGGCAAATAATATGTGCGCCCATATCCACAATCGGGGCAAGTTCTGATGATGTGGCTTTTGCGTCTTGTATCGCTCGCGGCTCTGCAAAAATAGTTTGGATCTTATTGCTTGCGGCAAGCACTCTGCCCCGACAATCCAGTATTACGCCGCGCTGAGGCTGTAGGTTCCTGTATGACCGCTGCTGTATAAAACAGGCTTCGCTATAATGTTGATTCCTGTAAAACTGCAGATAGAAACACCGTCCGCCCAGTGCCAGAAATGACACTATTAGAAACAAAGAAAAAAAAATGGTTATTCGAACGCTTCTCAATTTTTAATTGTCAGTATTTGATTCGTCAACACGCTGTGAAATCGCGGCAGGGTTGATCAAGCCTTCCAGCAATAACTGCTTGGTGCCAAGCTCCTGTTTCAATCGGCTCATATCGGCGTTGCATGCATCAAGCTCATTAAACATACGATTATTGGCACTGCGCAGAATAACGGCAAATATCAGAACAGCCGTAAAACAAAATACAACAATAACAAAACGAAACTGGGACATTGTAAACGTATATCGTTATTCGTTCAGGGTTCAATCCTTAATATCGAATATTCGGCCCGGGGCCTGCTCAAGGATTTGCTGTTGCCTTATCGAACCGGCATTCTCAGGAGCATCCCGACAGTTAGATCATTCTCGTCCTTAAGGACATTGGTATTGAGTTTGCTGATCTCTCGGTACCGGCTGCCATTTCCAAGCTGATCGGTGGCAATACGCCATAAATTATCATCCTCCCGCACAACGTATGGTACGCTCTGATTTGCTTTGTCAGGACGAGTCGAAAGGTGCTTCCTGCCAATTGATTTTACCTTCTCAAATATTGAATCTGCAATGGTGCTCTCAGTTTCTTTCTTATCGGCCTGCGAAGCCACGAGCGGCGGTATCGCAAGTTCCTGGCCGACGTAGATCGCATCAACGGTTTTCAGCAGTTGGTGGTTGGCCTCGAATATCTTCGCGATATTAGCCCTCTTGTTGCCTTCCTCAGGTCCATAGAACTTCTTGGCGATATCGGCCAGAGTATCGCCATCGCCAACCACATAGACTTTTGGCCGAGCCGGCCTGGCAGGCCTGGGTTTCTTGACCTCAATTTTTTCTTCAGGAATCTGTGCCGCCGGAGCCGGCTCGACTGGTTTGGATACAGTTGATTCGACTTCGTTGTCAATTTCCATAATTGAAGTGTCTTTTGCGACCGAAATGTCATTCGGCAATTGTATTTTAAAGCGAACATCCTCCTTTTGCTCAAGAGGAGGATGAGTCTCTTCATATGTCTGTTCGTTAGTTTGCTCGGTCCAGTCAAAAACTCCCGGAGCTTGACGTTCCCTGGTCCCGATGGGCTGGGTATTATTCTGTGAGCTGACCATGTTTGTTGTCATCTCACTGCCATTTGTGGCACTGCGAAAGCGGGGCAGTCCATTGATGACAAATGCAATTACAAATATGAATACCAAGCCTAACAGCAATCCAATTTTCGCGTCCGAAGTCATAATCAAACTCCATTTTCTTTTAGGGGATCGCATAATAAGGTTATTGTTTTTGTGCGATCCTCAATTTTGCACTTCTTGCACGCCGATTTTCTTCGATTTCCTCTCGCGTTGGCACAATCGGCTTTTTCGTGACGATCCTGTAAATACCTGACTTTCCATTTTGCCTGAAATCGCTTTTGACCAATCTGTCTTCCAGGCTGTGAAAGCTGATAACTGCTATATAACCATTTTTGTTCAGCAAAACCGGCGCCGAAGCGAGCAGTTTCTTCAAATTTTCCAACTCGTCGTTGACTGCAATTCTCAACGCCTGGAAGGTTCTGGTTGCCGGATGTATTCTGCTTCTTCGGCCTCGCTGTATTTTGCCAAATGCTCTGCAGACTATCTGTGCAAGTTGACCTGTTGTTTTTATCGGCTCAATTTCACGTTGCCGGACAATAAAACGCGCGATCCGTCGCGAGGCCCTGTCCTGGCCGAATTCGTAAATCAAATCAGCCAGAGATTTCTCATCCGATTTATTAACTATATCGGCTGCGGTGCGTTTTAATCTTTTGTCAATTCTCATATCAAGAGGCATATTTGTCCGAAAACTCAAGCCAAATTCGGAATCAGCCAACTGTACAGAACTGATACCCAAATCTGCCAGTATGAAGTCAACCTTTTCGATGCCCTGACCGGCAAGCTCCTCGTCGATTCGAGAAAAATTCGAATTCAGCAGAATAACCTTACAGGCAAGCTCCTTTAAATTAAACTGGGCCCTTCGGACAGCATTTATATCAACATCCAGACCGACGACAACTGCCTCAGGGCCCAAGGTTTTGCCGAGCAGAAGGCTGTGACCTCCCTGTCCTATGGTCGCATCGACCATCACACCGTCCAATGGCAACTTTATCTGCTCAGCTAACGTACCGGCAAGAACCGGAGTATGCTCTATTATCAAACCATCCACTTGTCTTGTATGTCATATATATTGTTTTTGCTGTTGTGTCCCCGTGAATCGAGGCCTCACTCGATACTCAACACTCGTGAGAAACTGAAAGTCAGCCGACAGCTACTGCATTCTTCTGACTTAGAAGTTTCTCCGCATCGGGCGAAAATGCAACGCCGGAAAAAGCCCCGTTTAGTTTTTTCAATCGTTCAAGCCTTTCATCAAGAATTGTCAGCGAGGCAAAAGTTTGCTCGTTAACCTCTCTTTTAGCGGCGAGACTTTCAGCAACAATTCTGCAATGGTTTGAATCCGTTCCAATCATTCTGTCTTGTCTCCACTCCAAAAGTCAATGTTCTTCGTTTTGTTTTTGCAGGACAACCTGCCGTGCCTGGGACATCTGTTTCTGATATTGAGTCATATGGTCTGAAACGTACTGTTCCCAGCTTTCACTGTTCCACAACTCGATATGGTCTCTTACGCCGATAAGCGTAATGTGGTCTTTCAATCCGGCTCTCTTTCGTAGTATATCGTTCAGAAGCAATCTGCCCTGGCCGTCTAATTCAACCTTGCTCGATAAAGCAAAGCTTATTCGCTCGAACACTACGGCCTCATCCGGTGCAGTGGTCCCGGGCGCAACAGCAAGGGCTATTTGCTCGAAATATTTCTCAGGGTACAAGCAAAGTATGCCGTTGGCGCCGAGAACGAGATAGAAATTGCTGCCGTGCTCATCGACATCAATCTGATTTCTTAACTTGTTAGAAATTAGGACTCTGCTTTTGTTATCGACTACGTGCTGATATTCGCCTGTTAATAATAGCATGGCATTCGTCCCACTTGAGCTATTCAAGATGGGAGATTATACCACTATTTACCACCTTGTCAACATTCGAGAACACTTTTTTTAAAGATTTACTAAAATTTTATTATAGGACGGTTGCTCAAAGAAGTTAATTCGTTCGAGTACAAGTGCTTACGACAATATGATTATATCAAGGCTCCAAAACATTTTTCTGCCGTTTGAGAGGTTTTCTGCATGATGTTCCCTGCCAAGGCAATTTTGCGTAAGCTTCTGAAAAAAGCCGATGAGCGGCAAAATTATCCCTCCAATCTGAAATTGAATCTCTTAATATCTGCCGGAGAAGCAGAAATTAGTTGAAAATTCATTGTATATCTTGTATTCTAAGGAAAGCAGAAGTGTAAATAGCTTGTTAAAGCATGGATATTTGATATTCACGAGTGAGGATTGTGACAGATCACGAGAAAAGACAAACAGGAAGCAGAAATGGACGGCAGGGCGGCAGTGTGACTAAAAGGAAAGGCAAGCGACTTTGGATAATTGCTTCACTGCTTATCATTGTCGTGACAGCATTAGTGCTG